>CAZBUA010000029.1:0-1401 GCA_964494975.1 uncultured Muribaculaceae bacterium | reverse complement strand
AATTTAGACACCTTACTAGTAAAATATGATAAAGATGGTAATTTATTATGGCAAAAAACTTATGGTGGAAGTGGTGCAGATATCTTTGAACGTATTATAGAAACAGTTGATGGTGGTTTTCTCGCAATGGGAATATCAGAGTCAACAGATATTCCTTTGTTTAGTAATAAAAATGGAATTGATATTATAGTTAAATTTGATAAAAATGGTGAAGTTATATGGCAACAAGCTTATGAATATTATGATTCAGGTATACTACTTAACCAAATTTATGAAACTTCTGACAATGGTTTTCTTCTTATTGGATTTCAATCTGGAGAATCAATTAAAACGGTAATAGTAAAATGTGATCATAATGGAAATGTTTATTTTGAAAAAAAATATGATACAAGGCTTAAGCGGTTTGACGATCTTGGATTGTCTCCAACATTAAATTTAAAGTTTGGGTTGATAGGTGGAGCACCTCAAATTGATTTAACTGGAATAACAAATGAATACATTGAAACTCCGGTAATAAAAATAATATTTGAATCGGATGATTTTAAAATAATGACAAATGCCGATAAAGATCCAGCAGAAACGAAAGTAGACAATCCTAAAACAAATGATAATACGCTGTTAAACATGATAATAGGTGGTATTTCACTAACAGAATTAGCAACAACTGGATTATATATAAAGAAGAAATATAATTAAGTATTATCTATTATAAAAGACTTTTAAAAAGTCTTTTTTTATTATATAATATAGTTATATGAAAGAGGGATATAATGACTGACGAAATAATGTTAGAAGCAGAAGAAAAGATGGAAAAAGCCATAAATGGTATGGAAGGAAGATTTTTAAATGTAAGAGCTGGAAGAGCTAACCCTAACATGTTAGATAAAGTTATGGTTGAGTATTATGGAGCACCAACTCCTTTAATACAATTAGCAACCATATCAATACCAGAAGCTCGTAAATTACTTATTAAACCATTTGATAGGACTAGTATAGGTGCAATAGAAAAAGGTATATATGAGGCTAATATTGGGCTTACACCTAATAATAATGGTGAAACAATAATGCTACAAATACCAGATCTTACTGAAGATAGAAGAAGAGAGTATGCTAAGGAAGCTAAAAACATAGCAGAGGAAGCAAAGGTTGTTTTAAGAAATGCAAGACAATATGCTAATAATCAAATAAAAAGATTAGAAATACCAGAAGATGATCAAAAACGTGCTTCTGATGAAGTTCAAGAATTAATAAATAAATATAATAAAATAGTGGATGAGAAACTGAAACAAAAGGAAGACGAATTAATGAGCGTATAAACAATAACTTTGTTATTGTTTTTTTATACAAAAGCAAGTATAATATAAATATAGACTAGGAGGATAACATGCAAAAGGATAAGAA
>CAZBUA010000028.1:0-9422 GCA_964494975.1 uncultured Muribaculaceae bacterium | reverse complement strand
AAAAAATAATAAGATTAATTGCTTTAAAAGGTGATAAAAGATATAAAAAGCAAAATTTAAAATTAGGTATTATAACAATTGACTTAAGTGATATAAAAAATAAAGATGGTAAACCGTTATATGAGGGCTTCTTTGAAAAAGTTAAGGAGGTTTTAAAAAATGAGCTATGCGATATTTAGAGTTGAACCTATTAACAAATTATCTGATTTAGCACAAATTGGATCTCATAATAAAAGAGAAAAGAAAGCATATAAATCTAATCCCAATATTGATATTACTAAAACTAAAAATAATATTGAAATAGTACCTTTAGAGAATAAATATATTAAAGGTTTTTATGACCTAACTAAAGAATATAAAAAAGAACACGATAAAAGAATGGAAACTATGAGAGATGATAGAAAAAGAAGTTTTAAACAAATGGTAGATGATTCAAATAATGTAGTAGCAGATGAATTGCTATTTACTTCTGATTCTGATTTTTTTAAAGATATGAGTAAAACACAAATAAGAAAATGGGCAGATACTTGTATGGATTTTGTTTATGAAGATTTAGGTTATAGGAAAGAACAAGTATTACACGCAACAATACATTTAGATGAAAAAACACCACACTTACATTGTGTAGTAGTTCCATTAATTAAAAAGTTTGATAAAAGAACTAATACTGAAAAATGGACTATATCTAAAAAACAATATATTAAAGATAAAGCCCATTTGAGCACTTTACAAGACAAATACTATGAAAGACTAATAAATAATAACTTTGACCTAGAAAGAGGCATTAAAAACAGTGATAACGAGCATATATCAATAAAAGAATTTAAAAGGATTACAAAAAAGTTAGATAATAGATTAGAAAAACAAAATTATCTTATGACCAGAGATTATGAAGAACTAGAAGAAAAATTAAAAACTTCTAAACCTACTATTACAGGTAAAGAAGTTAAGATTAATAAAGATACTTATGATACTTTAAATAATTTTGTGAACACATCAAAAAGAGTAATTAAAGAAATGCCAAATAATCAAGCATTATTTGAAGAACTCACTGAATATACAAGTAGTTATAAAGATTTAGAAAATGATAAAAGAAATATACAATATGAAGTTAATCGATTAAAATATAAAAATAGTGAATTGGAAAAAGAAAATAGAAAGTTAAGAAATTTCTTAAATGTTATATTATATTTGATGATGCCTTTTGTATTTGGATCTTCAAACAATTTTTCCATAAACTATTAAAAATTGGTAATGAAGAAGACAAAGATAATGTAGTTAATGAAATAACTGACTATTATGAAAGTGATTTATATACAAGTAATGATTTACACGATATAGCAGATAATACATCAAGAGAAGAAGAAATAGATGATTACTTATATAACAAAAATTATGAGTATAATGATAAAGATATTGATATATAAAAAGACAGGCAAATGCTTGTCATAAGAAACTAAAATTCCATTTTAGTAACACACTACGCTATTGACAAAGCCAATAACGGTGTGAAAAAGGAAAATTCCCTTTTTAAACCCTTTTAAACATAATTTTAGCAAGGCAATAAAGCCAAGCAAAATTATGTTTTTATTTATTTAAATATGGATTGTTGCAATCGCAACAAACATCACATTCAGGACAATCTAAACAAGTACAGCAATTATTTTCATTTGTATTAACTTGATTATTTAATGCTGTCGAAATAATTGCAAAAATACCAAATCCAATCCAAAACATTGGCATTATATAATCTGTCAAATTATGTAGTATAATTGCTTGTGATGGATTTTCTTTATTATATTTTACAATAATCTTTTTTCCATTTCTATACCCATATCTTTTTTTGTCTTTTGTTTTAATATAATATTCTTTACCTTCAACAAAATACTGAATGTTGGCATAGAAAAACTTTTTTCCTTCATCTAATTCTTTGTCCCATTCTACAGAACAAACATTACCTTCTGTTTTTTTTGCATTTGGAATTCTTTTATAATCACCATATAATAAAATAATTATAATTCCAATAATTATGCATAATATACCTGCACCCACAAAACCACTACCTTTCATATCCATTTTAACATAAATTTTAATTATTTTATTATTTTCTGATACATTTTACCAAAAATGTGATATATTTATATCAGTTAGTAATTATTACTACCTGTAAATTTATGCCTAGTGGTTGTTATACTTCCACCAAAAGGGCACCATTTGTATTCAAACGAACTTTATTAGTTCGTTTTTATTTGCTATAATAACTCGAACCTACGACCGACCAATATAGTCAACAAAAAATGAAAAAAAAATAATTGAATCATGTTATTTTACCAACCAAAGGAGCAAAAAAATGAAAAAATCAGATTATAATGAATTAAAAAAAGAGTTTAAAAATATTGCACAAAAAAGGTGGATAAAAAGTATAAATAACAATATTAATTCTGTTGGTTTAACTTTTGAAAAAATGTTGAATAAAGAGCCAGATAGTATGTTTTTTCCAGATTATAAAGGCATAGAAATAAAATGTAGTCAAAGATATAGTAAATTTGATTTAAATCTTTTAAACATGTCATTTGATGGCCATATCTTTATGAAATGAATAGAATATTACAAAAATATGGAAAAAAAGATGATTCTTTCCTTGATAGGAAAATTCTTTTTGTAAACTTAAAATATAACAAGTTGGCATACGTAAAAGGTGGATACTATTTTAAATTAAAGATTGATGATGCGAGAAGAATTATTTATATTGAAACTTATGATGAAAATTATAATTTTATAGAAGAAGTGGGTTATGTATACTTTGATTCTTTGAAAGAAAGACTTAATATAAAATTATCAAAGATAGCATTAGTATGGGCAAGTAAAAGAAAAATTGAAGGTTCTAATTATTTTCGCTATTATAAAATGCAAATATTTGAATATAAGGGATTTGAAACATTTTTAGATCTCGTTAAAAAAGGAATTATTAAAATTTCAATAATTGGTAGAGTATCAAAAAGTGGTCTGCAGTCTGGTAAGCAAAAAAACAAATCACTTGTTTTTCAAATTTCAAAGCAAGACTTAAAAATGCTTGGTAATGAAGTTGAGACTATTGATATGGATTATAATGAATATTGTTTTTTTAATAATTAATTATTCAGAAAATAATTGATTTTAAAAAATTAAGAATTGATAGCTAAATTGATTATATCTAAGGAGAAGTATTATAATTTACATTTTAATAATAAATATGGTAAAATAATTATGGGTGATGAGTATGTTTTCAAAAAACAATTTAAAGTTTATACTGATATTAGGAATCGGATTTTTATGGTGCAGTTCTTTATATCTTACTCAAGAACAACACTTACTAAATTATTTATCCGCATCAAATACAAACATAGTTGATATGTTGTATGCTAGCTTATCAATGGCACTAGGTATCATATTGTTTTGTATAATGTATAAAAAGAATATGAATGTAAAGAAAATATACATATTATTTCTTTCATTAACCATTCTTTTAAGTATTGTTTTCTTTTTAATCTCATCTAGCGTTGCACTAAGTATAATTTTATGTTTAACTTGTTTATTAGGTGCTGCTGGATTTGGAGCTGGATATCATTTTTCTTTAGTAGCTAATTACGTTGATAAGAAATATAGGGGAAGAGTTTTTGCAATAGGTTATGCAATAGGAACAATAGGAACGTTTTTATTATCATTGATACCTTCTAATATATTTAAAACTAGCATTTCTTTAACTTTCTATATTCCTTTAATTTTAATTAATATTTATTTAATTAGTACGTTTGGTAATTTAAAAATAGTTAAGAGTGAAGTGCAATCTAGAGAGTATAAAAAATACGTATACGTAATTGTGTCTTTAGTATTTCTTATGGCAATAGTTACGTCTTTCTCTTCTAACATTTTTGCAGTTACAAATATTAATATGAATACGGGGTTTGCATATCCAAGACTTTATTATTCAATTGGTTTAATAATAGCAGGCTTTATAGCGGATAAAAAACAAGAGTATTTAGAAGTTTCAACAATAGTTAGTTTATTCTTTCCTTTAATAGCAATTCTTTTATTAAAAGAAAACGTGTCGGCTTTAATTATATCTTCTTTAAATTATGTTTTTATAGCGTTCTTTGTTGTGTTTAGAACCACAACGTTTATGAACTTAAAGGATAATAAATTGTATTTGGCAGGAATTGGACTAGCAATATCTAGAATTGTTGAAGGGTTGCTTGTTTTAGCAAATCATTATTATGAATTTAATTATATGTTCTTAGTTATTTCTAGCATGTTTATATTGTCAATAATATTAACAATTTATATATTGTTTTATCATAAGAATTTTGAGAAGAGTGAAAATGAAATAATTGACGAAATAAAAGTAAGATATAAATTAAGTACTCAGGAAACAAAGGTTTTAGAATTGTTAATAAAAGACTATACGAATCAGGAAATGGCAGATAAGTTATTCTTATCAATAAACACCATTAGAAATCATGTTGCGAGTATATATAAAAAGACTAACATGAAAAAAGCAGGACTAAAAGAAATATGCGTTTTAAAGACTATATAGTCTTTTTTTAGTGCTTACTTATATTTTTAAATATGATATTTTATTATTAGAGGTGTAGAATGAAAAAAATATTGTCTAACAAGAAAGTTTTGGTTATTTCTTGCATAGTATTATCCGTAGCAATTATTGTTATTGTTTTATGTGTTAATATTAAAAATAATAATAATATAACCGGTACTGGTAGCAAGACGAATGGTAATAATTTAAATAAGCAAACAAAAGTAAAGATAGTAAAGAGTGAAACAGAGAGTATTAAGTATGAAACTTTTTCAAATGAAAACGTAACGATGCAAATTCCGAAAGGTTGGAAAGTAGAATTAAACGAAACTACTAATTATGGTATTAGGGTATATAATCCTGATAATACGATGTATCAATTTTATTCTTTTTTCTCAATTGGCGCTATGAACAAGTCTCAAGCTGCTAAAGATTTCTATCAGGGAAAGGCATATGCTTGGAATAATGGCTTTGAAAAATTTCCGGTTTTAAGTCCAGTTTCAGTTACTAATTTTTATAAGATATGGACCGCAATAGTAGGAAATATGAAGTCAAGTAATATGGAAGGATATGGTTCTTTTAACTTCCCATTCTTTTATAATTTTACTGAGGTAGAAACATATCCTTATACTTCTTTAATAGGAACATCATCTCCTAATAACGTTACTGAAGGAATTGTTAGAGCAACTTTTACTGATTCTCAAGAACAAAATATTGGAGAAGGACTATTCTCAGCTTCAATTATTAATTTAGATCCAAGTAATGAATATTTCCCACTAACATCATATAACGTTATGGGTATAACCGCTCCTGAATTTGATTTAACAAATTGGGAAAAAGTGTTGTTGTACTGTATTAATTCAATAGAATTAAGTGATAGCTATGTAAGTGCTACCAATGCTACTTTAAGACAGCAGGGGGAAACAATATTAGATAGAAATAAGGAAATTAGCACGGCTTTTTCAGCCTATACTAGTGCTTGGTCAAACCGTCAATCAACTTATGATACCGCAAGGCAAAAATACAGTGATGCAACATTAGGATACGAAAGAGTGTATGATACTTCTACTAATAAAGTTTATAAAGCTTATAATGGCTTTACTGATAGCTATAACGGAACTCAGTATAAAACCGCTACTGATAGTATGTATTCAAATTCAATATCCGGATATATAGAGCGATAATTAAAAACCCTTTTGGGTTTTTTTAATTTGTTTTGTCGAATCTATTGATAACAATATATTTGGTGCTATAATATGCCTCATTTAGGAGGTTACATGAAAAAAATTTTAGAACTAAAAAATATTACTAAGTATTATGGTAATAAGAATAATATTACAAAAGCGGTAGATAATGTTTCTTTTAATGTAAAAAATGGTGAGTTTATTGCGATAATGGGTACTTCAGGATCGGGTAAAAGCACCATTTTAAATTGTATATCAACAATTGATAAAGTAACATCTGGTAGTATTATTGTTGATGGTGAAGATATTAATAGAATAAGAGAAAATAAACTAAGTAGTTTTAGGAGCAAAAAGTTAGGATTTGTATTTCAAGATTTTAATATCTTAGATACCTTAACTGGATATGATAACATAGCTTTATCACTATGCATAAATCATGTTAATCATAAATTAATAAATAAAAAGATAATAGAAATAGCAGAAGTGCTTGATATTAAACAAGTATTAAAAAAATACCCATATCAAATGTCAGGAGGACAAAAGCAGAGAATAGCAGTAGCAAGAGCTATCATAAATGATCCTTCTTTGCTTTTAGCAGATGAACCAACTGGACAGCTTGATTCAAAATCTTCAAAATTGTTATTAGATAAATTTAAATATTTAAATAACATGGGTTCAACAATAATAATGGTTACTCATGATGCTTTTACCGCTAGCTATGCTAATAGAATCATCTTTATAAAAGATGGTAAAAAGATAAATGAGTTAAAAAAGAATAAAGACTCAGATGATATGTTTTTAAAAAGAATAATAAAAGAAGTGGAGGAAAATATCATAAATGTTTAACAAGATTATAATAATGAATGTTAAACATAGTATTAAGGATTATATTATATATTTTGCCACCTTAACCTTAAGTGTTTTTATATTTTATATGTTTAACATAATTGGTTCACAAAGTATTATAAAAGTTTTAGATACAGATAAAGCTTCTATAATAAAGACATTATCAATATTAATGGATTACATATCAGTTTTTGTATCAATAATATTAGGATTTTTAATTGTTTATTCTAATAATTTTATTATAAAGAAAAGAAACAAAGAATTAGGAACTTATCAAATATTAGGTATGAAGAAAAGCAAGGTAGCTTTAATGATATCTTTTGAAATAATAATAGTTGGTACCTTATCTTTAATTATTGGTATCTTATTAGGTATTATATTCTCACAATTATCTTCTTATCTAATACTTAAATTGTTTAATACAAACATGATGAAATATAAATTTATATTTTCTCTAAATACTATTTTTAAAACCGTTAAATACTTTGGAATAATGTCTTTAGTATCACTGCTATTTAATAACATAATACTTTCTAAATATAAGTTGATAGACATGATTTATGCTGATAAAAAGGTAAGTGTTATTAATATAAAAAACATAATATATATTATTACAAGTTTTTTATTATCCATAGCGCTAATAACATACTCTTATTATTTAATAATTCATTCAAATAGTAACACTGATATTCTTAAAATATTAATTAGTAACATAATAGGAATAATAGTTTTTTTTATTATGATTTCTTCAATAATGTTTTTTTTATTAAAGTTAAATAAAAAAAGGTATTATAAAAATATTAACTTGTTTAGTATTAATGAATTATCTAGTAAGTTTAAAATGATGATAAGTGAAAACATAATAATATCATATATGCTTCTCATAACAATAATTATTTTATCAAGTTCATTATCACTTATTTTTGCTTTTAATAAAAATTTAAATAATAATAATATTACTGACTTTACAATCATGCTGGATAATGATGATTTTTATGGTGTTAATAAATACTCAGAAGATTATGCTTCATATACTATGTATCAGAGTGATGATATATTAATAAGTAATGTTCTTATTAATAGTGATTTAAAAAGAATAAAAAAAGATTATGGAAAAAGTGTTAACCTTGACGTTCAGATTCCCATTATTAAGAAGAGTGATTATTATGAATTGATGAATTTATATAATGAGAATTTTATAAATATAAAAGATAATGAATACGTTTTTTTAGCTAACAGTGACATGCTAGTTAAGTGTTATGATAGGGTTTTAAAGAGTAATAATGAGATAATAATAAATAACACGGCATTATTTCCAGGCACTAATAAAAGTATTATGGTGCCAATGCAAAATTTTAATACCAATGTTAATAATGGGGTATTAGTAATTAATGATTATCTAACTAAAGACTTGGATATATATTCACAAATAATAGTTGGTAATTATAAAAATAAGTACTCAAAATATAATTTGAAAAGTTATTACAAAGATTTGATTATAACAAAGGATGATATTATCAACGCTAATACTGGTATTACGATGATAATTAGTTTTATAGGTATTTATATTGGAATTATCTTTCTTATAGCTTCCTGTTCAATAATTACGGTTAATATATTATCAATTATAAGTAATGATGCATATAAATATAAAATATTAAAAAAAATAGGAGTGTCAAATAAAAGTATTAATAAAAATATAATGTTGCAATGCCTGATACTGTTTTTGTTTCCACTTGTTATATCAATACTTAACTCACTAATTTTAATACATGAGATTAACAAGACTATAAAATTAATGGTTAGTGTAAACATATTTAGCAACATAATCTTAACCATTGGTTTAATATTAGTAATTTACTTAACATATTTTATAATTACTTATAATTCTTGTAAAAAAACCATTACGGCGATTTCATAGAGTTTATTTCTTTTTGAAGAGCCTCGGCCATTTTTTTTAACATTTCAATGGTATCCTCATTATTAAGATTATTATTTTTATTGTTTAAATTACCAAACGTATCCGCATTATTTCTACCAGTTTCTGTAGAACCTAAGGGTTCTAGGCCTCTTTCTTGTAATACGGCTCTATAAAAAGCGTTAGTTGACAGTACTTGCGCAACTAACATGAGCCAGTTTCCCATGGCGTTTTGTTCGTTAGCGGTGGCATCATCTATTAAGATGTAACCAACGGCAACGGCAGAGGCTGAAAATAGTTTTGCGGGTATGTTTGGTAAAATACTCATCGTAAATTGCTCCTTATATTAAATAATATGTAAATGAATAATTTTTTAATTGTAAAAATAAAATATTATAGTATAATAATAACAGGAGTGATAATATGGCAGAATTAACTAAGTGGGTTGTATTAATATTAGTAATAGGATTGGTAATATTTGTTATTAAAGCAGGTATGAAGATTGTAAACATACTTATAATTGTTTTAATACTTGGTTTTTGTTGGTACTCATTCTTTACTGAAGAAGGAGCAGCAAGACTTTCTATAGCAATGGCAGGAAAACCTCTTACCGCATACACCACTGGAATGGAAAAACAAGAAAACATATCAACTGACGGTGTTACTTATTATAAAACCACTAAGGACGTAATAATAAATGGTGTAAAACAAGAATATGCAAAGTGCTATACAAAATGGATTGTAAGGCTTCCTGCAGTTAGAGAATAACCTAAAAGGGTTATTTTTTTTATTTACATAAAACAGTTGATATTTTAAAAATAATGTAGTAAAATAATATTACTTTTGGATGCTTAGCTCAGTTGGTTAGAGCACCTGCCTTACAAGCAGGGGGTCATAGGTTCGA
>CAZBUA010000027.1:0-9467 GCA_964494975.1 uncultured Muribaculaceae bacterium | reverse complement strand
AATACTACTAGGAAGTTCTGTTACGTAACTAAGTAAAATATTTTTATCAGTAACGGTTGTTGACTCTTGAATAAAATCTTTAAAAGCAGCCTTATCATCATTAGATATCTCGGTTGATGAATATATGTCACCTATCACCTGCTCATCTAACTTAATAGTTAATAAGTTAGTTGATATATTTTTAAAAGTTTCTTCATTTAAATTAGAAGTTATTTTCTCAGATACTTTTGTTAAGTTATCTTTATTAATTACTAATCCACTAGATATCTCATCAGTTAAATCACTTAATTTATTAGGGCCTATTATTGAGAATACTGAAGATAGCGCCGCTAAAACAAGTGCTACCATTATGGCAGCTCCAAACTTTTTCAAGTACTTAACCATCTTTTTTAATGTTAATCCTAAATTCTTTGGTTTTTCAACAGCTGATCCTGGTCCACCATGATTATTACGAGGTCTTGTTTCTTCTTTTTCATTATTCATTTTCAAGTTCCTCCTTTGATAATTGAGAATAAGCTATTTCTTTATACACATTACATCTCTTTAACAACTCTTTATGTGTGCCTTGATCAACGCACAAACCATCTTCTAATACCAATATCTTATCAGCATTTTTTATGGTACCTATCCTTTGAGCAATGATAACGTTAGTAGCATCATTAGTATATTTTTTCAATTCTTTTCTAAGTAAATAATCAGTCTTGTAATCAAGGGCACTAAATGAATCATCAAAAACATATATTTCAGGATTTCTTGCTATTGCTCTTGCAATGGCAAGTCTTTGCTTCTGACCTCCAGATATGTTTGTTCCACCTTGTGATATAGAAGCTTCATACTTGTTAGGCATTTTACTAACAAACTCTTTAGCTTGTGCCACATCAACTGCTTTTTTAATAACCTCTTTTGTATTAACATTATCTCCGTATCCAACGTTAGAATTAACACTACCACTAAACATTACGGCTCTTTGTGGAACGTATCCTAACTTTTTATATAAGGTTTCTAACTTGTAGTCTTTAATGTTTTTACCATCAATTAATATTTCTCCACTAGTAGCATCATAGAATCTCATTATTAAATTAACAATGGTTGATTTTCCACATCCAGTAGAACCAATTATTGCAATAACATCACCCGTGTTAGCCTTAAATGAAATATTTTTAATAACTTCTTCATCAGCATCAGGATATTTAAATGATACGTTTTTAAATTCAATAGTTCCCTTTTCCTTAGTACTTTTATTGTACGTACCACTTTTTATTTTAGAGGTTTCATCCAAAACCTCTCTTATTCTGCCCGCTGATACAGATGCTCTAGGATACATTATAAATATCATAGCTAGCATTAAGAAAGCCATTATAACCTGCATAGCGTAGCTAGAGAATACTACCATGTCACTAAATAATGATATCTTGTCACCTAACGATGCTTGGTTTATTAAAGTGGCACCAATAAAGTAAATAGAAAGGGTTAGCAAATTCATAACTAAATACATCATAGGAGATAAAAGTGACATCATACGTTGATTAAACATTTGAGTTGCTGTAAGTTTATCATTGCCATTTTCAAACTTATCCTCTTGATATTTTTCGGCGTTAAAAGCTCTTACTACCCTAATACCAGTTAGGTTCTCCCTAGTAAGGTTATTAATATTATCAATTAACTTCTGAACAATCTTAAACTTAGGAAATACCGTTATTACTAAAGCAATTATGGTAATTAAAAGTACCACGATAGCCACCGCGGTAGCTATACTCCAAGTAAAGTTTTTATTCAATATTTTTAGTATTGCCCACACTGCTGTTATTGGAGCTTTAATAGCCATTTGAAGACCCATTGATATAAGCATTTGAACGTTGGTTATATCATTAGTCGTTCTGGTAATAAGACTACTAGTAGAAAACTTTTTAATTTCCTCCATACTAAAGCTTTGTACTTTTTCAAATAATTTCTTTCTTATATTTTGAGAGAAAGTAGCTGCTATAAAAGAAGTTAAGTAACCAACTATCATGGCTGATATCATACTACCACCAGCACATAAAAGCATGTAACCTCCCTGCTTTAATATTTCTCCCATGTTATTGCCATCAGATTTTACAAGGGTTGTTACCTTAGTCATGTAGTCTGGTATTTTTAAGTCCAACCATACTTGAAATGCTATTAAAATAATACTAGCAAATATTAAAGCATAGTCTTTTTTCTTAAATTCTCTTAATAATTTAGTCATTATTATCATCCTTTCTTAAATTGTTTTTTATCTTTGATACAACCTCAAAAAAAGTTTCTAATTCATCATTTGATATTCCATTAGACATAATCTTTTCAAAAGAATCTACCTTACTTCTCATGATATGATATCTATCTAAACTTTTCTTGGTAAGTAATATCTCTTTTTTTCTTGCATCAGTTTTTGAATCAGTTCTAATAATGTAACCATTCTTTTCCATCGTATCTAGTATTCCAGACATGGTAGATCTTCTTACATTTATCATTTTTTCAATATCACTTTGATACACTATATTCTTATTTTCATGCAAAAACTTAATTATACAAGCTTGAACATGAGACATAATCTTTTCATGATCTTGTTTACACTTTTCAAATATCTTTCTAGAAATCATGTTATCAAGAGTTTTAATCTCAATTGCTATCTTATTTTCTTCATTCATAATAATCACCTCTTTGTAAGGTAGCTAACAAAAATAATTCTACCAAATATTATATGTATAAGTCAATAGAATTGTTACTCTTTTTTATAAATAAGTGATATACTATTAATAGGAGGATATTATGGAAGATATAAAATTAGTTTGTACAGATTGTCGTGGTAAGTTTATATTTACTGTTAAAGGTCAAGAAACATACAAAGAAAATGGATGGACTACTCCAAAACGTTGCATAACTTGTCAAGTTAAGCACGATAAAATTAAAAAAAGAGCCCCTAGGGATTTAGAAGGCTTAGTTACTGATTCTAATTACTGGAAGAAAAGATGTGTAAATAATAAATAAGAATGTTTAATTACATTCTTATTTTTTATTTAATACACATACACACTCAACGTGTGATGTATTAGGAAACATATCAACTGGTACTACCTTTTTTACATTATATAAAGCATTTAAAATACCTAAGTCTCTAGCTAACGTAACAGGATTACATGATATATATATTATTTCCTTAGGTAATAATTTGGTTATTACCTCTATAGTTTTCTTATCAGCACCATTTCTTGGTGGATCTAAAAATATAACATCAATATTTTCATTAATTCCAGATATTTCTTTAGCAGCATCACCGCATATAAACTTAGTATTACTAATACTATTTATATTAGAATTTTTAATAGCATCCTTTACGGCATCCTCTACTATTTCAATACCAATTACACGTTTTACCCTTTGTGCCACTAAATTAGTTATGGTGCCTGTCCCACTATATAAATCTAACACCACATCATCTTTATCTAGTTTAGCCAATTCAATAGCGGTTTTATATAACTTTTCAGCTTGTATATCATTCACTTGAAAGAATGATTTAGCAGAACAATTAAACATTAAACCATTAACTATTTGACTAATGTATCCATCTCCATAAACAACCTTATCATTAAATATAATGGTTTTTAAATTATTAATATTATTAATTAAATAATCTGTTATTTTAATATCTTCTTTATTAACGCTATAAATATCAATTAGTAAATCATTTAAAGCATTACCGTGCTTTATGGTAATTGTTTTTATTTCATTAGTATTAACTGATATGTACTCTCTAATTATTTTTAAAGCATTATTAATATTATCATCTAAGAGCATACAGTAATCTATATCAATAAGTTGATAAGTTCCGGCAGCATAGAATCCTATTCTGTTTCCTTCTACTTTAAAGCTTGCTTTATTACGATAATTATCATTTTTAACAGCAGGTATTATGTTATCTACATTAACATCCATTTTACCTATTCTCTTAATTGCATTCTTTACTTTTTCTTCTTTAAATTTCAAGTTGCATTCACTGGTTTGGTGTCTTAAATTACACCCTCCACACTCATTATAATAAGGACATAAAGAGTCTGTTCTTTCATCACTGGCATTTAATAATTCAACTATTTTACCCCTAGCATAATTCTTTTTTGTCTCAGTTATTCTTATTCTTGCTCGTTCATTAGGTAAAACTTTTGGTACAAAAACAATCATGCCATTAACCTTACAAACACCCTGTCCTTCATTCTCCAGGGAATCTATTACAACTTCATAAACTTCATCTAATTTTATAGGTATTAACATTTTCATCACCTTTATAATTATAACTTATTAAGAAATATAAGTAAAATAAAAACAAGTTTATTGTAAACTTGTTTATTATTCCTCTGACAATTTTTTATAATAATTAAATCTTTCTTCAGCATTTGATTTATTTATCTCAAATAATTCATTAGCCCTTTCTTCATTAACAGCCTTTGTCATCATGTATCTATTTTCATTTTCTAATAATTCATGATACTTATTAAAATCAGGATTTTTATAATCTAAACTAAGTTTCTTGGTATCTGGATTATATCTAAATAATGGCCAGTATCCTGATTCTACTGCTAATTTTTCTTCTGAAATACTATTTTTCATACCAGACTTAATACCATGAGTTATACAAGGAGCGTACGCAATAACGATTGATGGTCCATTATGCTTTTTAGCTTCTGTTAAAGCGTTTATTGTTTGTTGCATGTTACCACCTAAGGATATGCTAGCTACATAAACATCATCATAAGATAATGCCATTCTAGCCAAATCTTTCTTTTGACCAATCTTTCCATCAGAAGCAAACTTTGCCGTAGCACCACTTCTTGTAGACTTTGATTTTTGACCACCCGTGTTTGAATATACTTCGGTATCTAGTACCAATATATTAACGTCTTTTCCACTAGCTAGTACGTGATCTAAGCCACCATAGCCAATATCATAAGCCCAGCCATCACCACCTATCATCCATACTGATTTAGGAGTAATATATTTTTTTAATCTTTCTACTTGCATAGCTTCTTCAAAATCAAAATTCTTAATTAAATCTAATGAGTTTTCCAAGCTCATGTTAATTTTCCAATTATCAAACAACGCTTTATTATCATCTGATAATTCACTATGTTCTAAAATATTAATAATCTTTTCTTTCATTAATTCGTCCGCCGCCTTTATTCCTAATCCAAATTCTGCATTATCTTCAAATAATGAGTTTTGCCAAGAAATATTATAAGGCATTGAAGGATGAGATCCACCATATATTGAAGAACATCCAGTAGCGTTCGCTACTATTAATTCATCACCAAATAATTGTGTTAATAATTTAACATATGGAGTTTCTCCGCATCCAGCACAAGCACCGGAAAACTCAAATAATGGTTTTTCAAATTGTGATCCCTTAATGGTGTTCTTAGGAACAATATCTTTATTTGTAGCAGTTTCAAACAGCATGGTAACGTTCTTTTGAGAAGCATTATCATGTTCTTTCATAGTTATTGCTTTTTCTTTAGAAGGACAAACTTCGTGACATACTGAACATCCAGTACAATCCTTAGTAGAAATACCCATATAATAATATAAGTCGTCCTTACCAGTAAGCTTTGCAACCTTACCTGATAATCCATACTTTTCTACTTCTGTAGCATCCAGTATGAATGGTCTTATTACTCCGTGAGGGCATGATAATGAACACATGTTACACTGAATACATTTATCTTTATCCCAACATGGAAGCATTTCAGCAATATCCCTTTTTTCTAACTTACTAGTAGCAGGATCAAAAGATCCATCCATATGAGATTCAAAATCTTTTACAGTTAATAAATCTCCCTTTAAATTAGAAGTATATTTTAATATTTTATCATCTATTAAATCATCTTTAGTATCTTCATCAGAAGATAAACTTGTCATGTTAATATGAACCAGTCTTAAAGCCTCATCAACATCTTTTATCGCTGATAAATTAGCTTCTACAACTTCATTACCCTTCTTGATAAACTTCTTTTTTATTTGATCATTTATCTTCTCAATAATTAAATCATAAGATACCAAACCACCCACTTTAAAGATTGCGGTCTCAACAATAGCACTAATCTTATTTGGAATATTATGCTCTCTAGCTATCTTAAAAGCATCTATTACATATAATTTTATTTCTTTATCTATTATTATTTGTTTTACCTTGTTTGGTAAGAAACTCTTCAACTTGTCATCATCTAAAGAACTTACTAATATGAACGTTCCGTTCTTTTTTAATTTATCTACAACGTCATATTTTAATAAATAATGATCCTTAGTACAAACTAAAATATTTGAACTATCAACATAATAAGGACTGTTTATTTCTTCTCTTGATACTCTTAAATGAGACTTAGTAACACCACCAGACTTTTTAGAATCATATTGGAAATATCCTTGTACGTAAGCATCAGTATAATTACCTAATATGTTAATAATATCTTTAGAAGCAGTAACCATACCATCAGAACCATATCCATATACTAGTATTTCTCTCATACCCTTATGTTTAATTTTATAATCTGGTACCGGTATTGATAAGTTGGTTAAATCATCTTCTATACCAACGGTAAATCCATTAAAATTATCTTTATCATCTAAGAAATCAAACACGCCTTTTATGCATGAAGTATCGGTATTCTTACTTGATATACCATACCTACCGCCTATTATCATGGGCTTAATATCCTTATCTTGATACATAGCACAAACGTCTAAGTACAAAGGCTCTCCACAACTACCAGGTTCTTTAGTCCTATCAAGTACCGCAATTTTCTTAACGGTCTTAGGCATTACGTTAAAGAAATATTCCTTACTAAATGGTCTGTATAAATGAACTTCAACAAGTCCTAATCCCTCTTCATTGTTAATAACCTCTCTTACGGTATCACAAACCGATCCCATAGCAACTATAACTTTTTTAGCATTAGGATCACCATAATAATTAAAAGGTTTATAATCCTTACCTGTTATTGCATTTATTTTATTCATGTAATCATTTACAATATCCGGCATACGATCATAATTAATGTTTCTAGATTCTAAATTTTGAAAATATATATCATCATTTTCAGTAGTACCACGAATAACCTTTTCAGATATAAGACTTCTATCTTTAAAATCATCAAGTTTTTTTCTGTCTATTAAATATTTTAAATCAGCACCATCTAATATTTCTATTTTCTTTAATTCATGACTAGTTCTAAAACCATCAAAGAAGTTTAATACGGGCATGCTATTTTTTATTGAAGATAAATAAGAGACTGCAGTTAGGTTCATAACATCCTGTACTGAAGATGACGCTAACATTGCAAAACCAGTCATTCTTGTGGCATAAATATCACTATGATCTCCTAAAATACTAAGAGCATGGGTTGCTACCGTTCTTGCTGCCACGTTTATAACGCAAGGTAAACATTCACCTGCTATCTTATACATACTAGGTATCATTAGTAATAGTCCTTGAGAAGCCGTATAAGTTGTTGCGATGGTACCACCCTGTAAAGCTCCATGTACCAGTGCAATAGCTCCAGCCTCACTTTGCATTTCAACTACCTTGACTGGTAAACCATATAAGTTGTTAAATCCCTTACTTGATAATTCGTCTACCTTTTCAGCCATGGTAGAAGCTGGTGTTATTGGATATATTCCCGCTAACTCACTAAATAAATATGATACGTAGCTGCAAGCTTCGTTACCATCCATAACTTTGTATTTCTTCATTAATAGTCACCCTCTATCTTAATAATTATATCATATTTTTTACTTTTTTTAATATTTATGTTATAGTATAGCCTATCTAAAGGGGGATTTTAAATTGAAAAAGGATATTACTAATAAAATAGTTAATACTCTTGAGCAAAATTGTTTATATGAAGATGAAGATTTAGCTTTCAGATTACCTGCTTGTAATAATATTGATGCATTTTTTGATAAGTATAAAAAGAATAATTCTAGAGTTCATAACTTTCCAAAAAACATTACTAGGGATCATTATGGGTATATTGAGCTTGATGAAATGCCATTCTTAGTATCAAATGTACCATCTGATGGTCACTCTAAAGCTTTTTGGATACTATTACAAAACGGATCTAAAATATTGTTAAAAGAAGATGAGTATTATAATCAAATGTTAGAATTAATGTACATGGAGCTATGCAATCAATTAAACATGCCGTGCGCTAAGTATGATGTAGCTAAATTTGAAAATAAAACCTATATAGCTTCTCAATCATTCTTAAAACAAGATGAATTTTTAGTTGATGTATATAACTTTGATAAAAAAAGAGAATTACTTGAAATAGACTATCTTATAAAAAGAGCTTTTAAGTATAAAGATGAAGAAAGAATGCTAAAAACGGTATTTATAGATACCCTAACTAATAACAAGGATAGATTTCCACATAACTTTACCATGATTAGTAATGGCAAAGGTTTAAAACCTAGTCCTTTATATGATAACGGTGGGTGTTGTGATGCTGTGGATAAAGCCATATATCAGTTGCCTTCATATGAATATGATAATACTCATGATTACGTATTTTATGGAATATTAAAAAGCGGAATAATTAGTGATTGGATTAAAGATGGTATAAAAAACATAAACGTTGAAAAAATAGCTGAAGAATTACAAAAGAAAAAGGGAATAATACCAGATGGAAGTATATTTGTAGACTTTAATAATGCAATAAATGAAAATCTAGATAGTATAAAATGCTTAATAAAAAAAGACTTTTAAAAGTCTTTTTTTATTTTTCTCTAGCTTCTGATTTTTTTCTTACTTCTGTATTTAAAATTCTCTTTCTCATTCTAAAACTTTCAGGAGTTACTTCTACTAACTCATCAGAGTTAATATAATCTAGACAAATTTCTAGTGTTAACTTTCTTGGTCTTTTTAATACTACGGTATGATCCTTACCAGCACTTCTGGTGTTGGTTTGTTGTTTTTGTTTAACAACGTTAACCGCTAAATCATTTTCACGATTATTTTCACCAACTACCATACCTTCGTAAACTTCTACACCTGGTTCTATAAACATGATACCACGGTCTTCTAATTGTCCTAATCCATATGCTGAAGACTTACCATTTTCCATTGATACTAATACTCCAAGTTTTCTCTCTCCAACTACGGCATCAGCCATTGGTAAATATTCTTTATAAGTATGGTTTATAATACCATAACCCTTAGTCATGGTCATGAAATCAGTCATAAATCCAAGTAATCCACGTGAAGGCATTGTATAATTCAACCTTACTAAATTAGCTTGATTATGCATGTTTTCCATAGTACCACCGCGAGTTCCTAAAGCCTCAATAACTGGTCCTACATTTTCTTCTGGAACTTCTATTTGAACATCTTCATATGGTTCACACTTAGTACCTTTTATTTCTTTAACAATTACTTCAGGTTTAGATACTTGAAGTTCATA
>CAZBUA010000026.1:7146-10038 GCA_964494975.1 uncultured Muribaculaceae bacterium | reverse complement strand
CCTAGTGGTTTAAAAATCTCTATTGTCGATGGTCAAGCTTATGCTAAATAATCGTGGTTTTACACTAATTGAAGTTATTTTTTCAATTAGTGTAATTATTATTCTTAGTCTATTTACATTAAGCTATGCACACTTATCACCTGTACATTTATCAATTAAAGCATCTTTATTAATATCATTATTAATACATTCATCGCCTATATTACCATTATATAATCTATCATCTGGCTTAATAATAGCTTTTATGGCAGTTGCTTGGATAGCATCCCCAATCCCAGCTGTATCATATGTTACCGTACCATCATCATTAGTTTTTGTTGCTACTTTTTCACCAGTTATGTTAGTACCCAATATCAAATTTGAAACATAACCATTATCAACTATTGTATTTTGTAAATCCCTTGCTTTATCAAAAGCAATAGGAACTATAACAAATAATACAATAGTAATTAAAAAATGTACTAAAACATTACTAACACCCTTCTTTTTATCAGTTAACTTGTCCGGGTCAATAATGGCATTAACTAGTATTATTCCTATCCTAAATAACGCAAAAATACTAACTATTATGTAAGCATTTTTTGTAATTCCACTAGTTATAGTTTTTATTGCATCAGCATTAAATCCCCTCATAGCTTGAATCATAACTGAATAAACATTATCAACAAGAGAAAATCCAATAGAATCAATCCAGATCAGTATTGAACGGACAGCTCCCCAGGCCTTAGTTCCAAAGTCCGAAGCTAATATCATCATAAGTTACCCACCTCCTAAAAACAAACACTCAATCCAAATATAGTCATAATAGTAGTAATTAGCATTTTTAATGCTAGTAGCAGTACTGCTGCAATGGTTCTTTTAATGGTATCAGACACTGCCTTCTTTAAAGCATCATCATCATTTGAAGCTGTTGCTTTAACAAAATCTATAGTACACATTAATATTAATAATATAGGTACTATTATTATTACATAATCCCAATAATTATTTACAACAGCAAGCATTGAATCATCACAATTTATTGCTTTAGTTTTATCACCAACCATTGAACTTATATTATCAGAAAGCGGTGTATCTTTATCATCTAACTGTGTAAGTTTTGATAAATCAGTAATGTTATTTTGCACAACCTCTTTTTGTTCCTCTTCGGTTTTAGCATTTGCCGCTGCTGTAAATGCTTCTAATTCTATGCTTACTGGGATCCCTCCACTTGGGATAGGGCCGGAACTAGCCGGGCAAGCATCAATAGTGTTTCCTACAAGAGAATATAAAAGATTATAAAAAAATTGTCTAAAGAAACCATCATCACATCCCTCAGTACCTGCTAGATTAAAGCTAACTACGTCTTCGTTAGTAAACCCGGACGTCTTTACCGTCATTTTAAATTTTATAGATCCATGATTTAGCTGATCCGCCTTGCATGATCCCAATATACTAAAAGTTCCTTTTGTATTACCATTGACAATTGGAGACATGGTTATGTCAGAAACATACATGTAACTATCTGACTGTGCCCAAAATATCAAGTATCCGTCAGTAGAACCATCTCCATTATGGTTTGACTTAAGTTGTTCCTTAGCTAATTTTGTTTTATCATCAGCATTCAAAAAAGTTGACCCTGAAGATTCATTATTTCCACCAATATCCATTATATCTGTTATTATATCAATTCTTTTACCCCCAGAGTTATATACTATTATAGTAATGTTTTTGCATTCATCAGGAATGCTTGCTGCTTTTGCCACAACATTAGGAGCTAATACAATACATAGCAAAAACACAATTAACAATATCTTTTTTTTCATAATCCACCTCAAACTTACGCTTCTTTACTTTACATAAGTATATAATAACATTTTTTTAATAAAAAAAAAAGGATTTTAACAATAAAAATTCTTTTTTAAATTAATTATTTAGGGCTTACTTCAGAATCTAGACTTATTCCGTCATCTTTATGAGCTGACCAACAAGTTTTCCACGTATTACTTCCAACTAATCCCATAATTGTAGATACAAGCATTGGAATAAAGAATACCAACACTGCCGCAATAGCTCTAGTGATTAGGGTCTTTTGACCTTTCTTTATTTCTTCTTCTTTACCTTGAGAAACAGCCTTTACTAGGTCTATAGTTCCTAACAAAATTAAAATTACAGGTACTATCCATTGGATTATTTTTAAAATCATTCCAATTATTCCCATAATACTTGCCAAATCATCACAAGTTGTTTTGTCTGCCGCACTTGTTGTAGTGCCCGCTAATATAAACATATTCATCATATTTCCTCCTATTTATTTATATTAATATTAAACCACTAATCACAGAGGTTTGTCAATTGATTATTAATAATTTGACAAATAATTTGAATAATAGTTTAAATAGTGATATTATATTTATGGTGATAAAAATGAAGAAAGTATTAAAATTATTTGTAGTATCATTATTGGTACTAACATTATTCAGTGGTTGTTCAAAGAAAAGTGATCACATTATTGAACTTAGTCTTGATGAATTTAAAGAAAAGATTAATAACAAAGATACCTTTGCTTTATATATAGGTAATGATGATTGTAGTCATTGTGTAGCTTATAAACCAATATTAACAAAGGTATTAGAAGATTATGACATAACAATATACCATGTTGATAATAGTAAATTATCCACTAGTGAGTATGCCGAGTTTAGAACTTACATAAACATATCTGGTACTCCTACCATTGCCTTTATAACTAATGGTGAAGAGGAAACAACGTTAAATAGAATAAGTGGTCAAACAACAAGAGAAAATACGATAAGTAAGTTTAAAAGTAATGGATATATAAAATAAGTAACCAAACGGTTACTTATTTTTTTATACTTCCAAATCTACGATCTCTATTTAAGTATGATTCTA
>CAZBUA010000026.1:0-7136 GCA_964494975.1 uncultured Muribaculaceae bacterium | reverse complement strand
TCTTCTTCATCAAAGTCTGGCCATAAAGTATTAGTAAAGTATAGCTCGGCATACGCCATTTGCCATAACATAAAATTACTAATACGGTACTCACCACTAGTTCTTATTAATAAGTCTATAGGTGGTAAGTTATTAAATAAATAATTATTATATGAATCATTATTTATATCTTCTATTTCTATAACACCATCTTGTACGTCTTTACATATCTTTTTAGTGGCGTTAACAATTTCGCCTTGTCCACCATAATTTAAACATATGTTAAAAATACCACTAGTATTATTCTTGGTTTCTTCCATCATGTCATCCATAGCTTTTAAAACGTTATCATTTAGTCTTTCCCTTAATCCAGAAAATACTACTCGTACGTTTTTTTCTTTTACAGATTTAAAACTTTCCTTAAAAGATTTAATAAAAAGATCCATTATGTAATCTACTTCTTCTTTATCTCTCTTCCAATTTTCTGTTGAAAAAGCAAAAACACTTAATACTTTAACGCCTTTGTCATAAATACAATTAGATATTTCTTTTAGAGCCTCTGCTCCCTTTTGATGACCTTTAGTCCTTTTTAATCCTCTATTTTGAGCCCATCTACCATTACCATCCATTATGATGGCAACATGATTTGGGACTTTAACTTCACTCATTAATATACCTCCGTGTGTCTAAATAAGTATATCATATTATTTAAAAATATAAAATACTATAAGCTTTCATAAATACTTTTTAGTTGTTCCCCTATTTTTTTAATTTCCCTTTCGGTTGCCACCTTATAAGCTTCCTTAGTAACACTAGGTAACTTACCGTCAAAAAACAACTTTATCTTTTTCTCAAACTCATTTATGTCTTTAGCTTTATACACGTTCTTACCATCTTCCAACCATCCCTCAAATATTGGAATGTCTCTTATAATGGCGTTTTGCTTACAAGCACAGGCTTCTATTATTGGTATTCCTTCAGTTTCTTCTAACGTTGGGAATAAATATAAGTCGCCACCATTCATAGCACCTTTTATAATATCTGGTTCTACATATCCTGCAAACGTTAAGTTATCTAGTTTGGTATTTACAGCATCTTTAACAGGCTTTGTAGCAAACTTTAAAGGGCTATAACCAAACCATATAAACTTATACTCTGGCATTCTTTTAGCAAGTTCTACAAAGTCAACAATACCCTTTCTCTCAATATATAATCCAATACCAAAGATAACCTTATCGTCTTTAGAATAACCATACTTATTTCTAAATACTTCACCAGAAGCTTTATCAGGCTTAAAGAACTCTAATTCTATTCCGTTTGATACAGCATATATCTTTTTATGTTCTAGTCCCTTATAGCCTTGTAATAGTCTTTTAGAATATGGGGTTGGAGTAACAATAACATCACCTAACTTATAACACTTAATAAGCCACCATTTAAATATCTTAGAAGTTTGCTTTGCTAAAATAAAGCCATTCTTATAATCTTCCTCAGTAGAATGAGCATGATAAACTATTTTCTTACCATTTTTCTTAGCTTTTTTAGCTACCATGTATGATTTAGGAAAATAAGTATTTATGTGTAATATATCATAATCATCATCAGGATTAGTAGTATAATCGACACCTACTTCTTCCAACGCTTTCATTTGATGCTTTATGGCTTTACCAAGACCAGACTTACCTACCAAGTTTTCATTTTCAGTATACAAATAAACCTTCATATTATCACTACTTTCCATTTTTTTCTTCTTTAAATATAGATATGACTTTAGATACTCTAAATATGATTACGTCACTTTTATTTATTGCATAACTCTTACCTATTGCTTTTCCACCTATTGTTAAGGCCGCTACCAAAGCGGTAATAATTAACGTTGTGGCGGACACTGGTGTACTTAATTCTTTAGCAATCGTACCAGATATTAAGATACCAACGGAACCTGATACAACACCACACACATCCCCTATTACGTCGTTACAAAAAGCTGCTACTTTTTCAGCATTCTTTATTAAACCTATCGCGGTTATACTTCCCTTTACTTTTTTAGAAGCCATTGAATTAAATGGCTTTAAATCAGCAGCTGTTACCGCCACACCTATCATGTCAAACATAACACCAATAAATATTATTAATAAAGTTATTAATACTCCTATGGTAGCATTTAAACGTGATATAACAATATCGGTTATACTAGAAAAGAATAAAGATATTATAAACGCTATCAAGGTAATTGTTATAACCCATCTAAAATCTATAAACTTCTTAGGCCTTTTATCTATTTGTTTAAGTTTCTTTTCATACTTAACTCTAAAATCTTTAAGTTTCACTAGCAATCCCCTCCAATAGTAAAAGAGATGAAACATTTAATTTCTCTCTTGCTTTTTCATATAGAAATTAATTGTTCTCTCAAGTGGATCTTCAGTTTCTAAAGAAGGTTCTGAATCATCACACTTTATTAATTCACTTCTGTTTTTTAATTTAGTATATTCATCTTTAACAGAAATAAAATCATTTTGACACTTAGATAAATAATTAATACATTCTTCTAATTTCTCACGGTCTTGTTTCTTTCTTTTTTTATTTGTAGAAAATAATTTAGCCTTATTATTTGAATTAGCAATTATAACACTACTAATAACTTCTTCCATACTACCAATTACTTCGTTTATGTTATCAATGGTAAGATTATTGTTTAACGTTGATGACAGTCCATTCTTAAGTAAGTATATGTTTACTTCCTTAATCAGTTTAGATACTTTATCTGATAAAAACTTTATATCTTTATCAATAACTGATTTTAAAGCTTTATTATAATGTTTAGACGCAACAATTGGTTTTGATACGTCAAAATCATCAAAGTTTGTATCTATGTTATCTAAAATTTTACCATCCATGCTATAAAATTTTATCTTAGAATTATCATTCATAATAAGCCTCCTCATTATTTAACTAAGTTAATAATATCATAAATAAAAAAGATTGTACATAAGTACAATCAAAATTAGTGGAATCTTTCATAACAAACTTTGCGTCTTAGGTCAAGTTGGATTTCCCACATTTTCACCTTCTGTTACCATAGGGCCGTTCCCATTTAAGAAAACGCATGCTTTGTTGCCAATAGCATTACTTGATTACCACTTAGTACGCACTGCAATTCCATAAAAGACACAGTCTAGGAAATTTCTTCAAATGAATTAATCACCATTAGCGCTCTTTTGCAAGAGAAATTTCAGATAGCAATAACGTAAACTCTATGCCTAGATGTAAACATCTGATCTATCGTTCCAATACCCTCACTCAAGGCAAGCTACACTACTCGTAGCGTTAGCCACATAGTAGGTTTAATCTCAAGTCGTACATAGTCTAATGCCATGCACAAGCTTAAGTCTCCGCGTATTGATGGGTCAACTAATCTGTATGCCATTACAGTTAGCCCAGCAAACTCATATCCAGCACTCACCCCTATCTGGGCGAAAGAAGCAAGCACAAGACGTTTCATAGGTGTGCTCTTTAACGGATTTTTAGGCCCGTCTTCATGATGCAATTCAAACTAGAATACTGCTCCACTAGCATGATTTATACCACATTTTATGATAAATGTCAAAATATATGAATTAAAAGAATAAGCATTTAACGCTTATTCTTCTTATCTCTCTTTTTTAAATGAATTGTGGCTTTATCAGTTAGAATGTTGGTACCTAATACTACCCATAGTATTAATAACGTTAGTATTATGTACATTATAATGCCTGCTTTTCTATCTTTTAATAGATAGAATATTGATGCTAATGAGAATAAAATACTTACACCATAAATTATTAACACAGTAGTTCTTTGACTAAATCTTTTGTTTAATAATTGATGATGAAGATGCTGCTTATCAGCTTCGTATATTGGTTTATGATGAATTACTCTTCTTAAGATTGCAAATAATGTATCTAGTATTGGTATGGCTAAAATTAGCATTGGTACTACGAGTGATGTCAAGGTAACAGCCTTAAATCCTAATAAACAAACCACTGCTATCATGAAGCCTAAGAACATGGATCCGGTTTCGCCCATAAATATTTTAGCAGGATTAAAATTAAATATTAAAAATCCAATACAAGCCCCTAACATTATGAATGCTAGCGTTATTTCAAGAGATCCCACACTGTGCATAATGAAGGCTATAACACCTATCGTTCCAAAGAATATGGTTGCAATACCTCCTGCTAGGCCGTCCAAACCATCTATAAAGTTAATGCAGTTCATTAAGGCCACAATAAATAATATGGTAAGTGGATATGCAAAAACACCAAAGTTAAAATAAAATCCAAAAGCTGATATGTCATTTAATAAAATGTTACCATAAAATACGATTATACATGCCGCTACTAACTGTCCAAATAGTTTTTGCTTAGCATTTAATGGTTTTATATCATCTAAAATACCAGTTATTATTACCACAAAGCTTCCTATCAAGATAGCTAACATCTGAATGTTTTGAGGAGCAAACAACATGTACCCAAAGATGAATCCGAAAAACATCATAAGACCACCCATTAAAGGCATTGGTTTCTTATGAACCTTTCTCTCGTTTGGATAGTCAAGGGCACCAACGTGATGTGATATCCACTTTACTATTGGAAACATAAGCGCTGTAAAAGCCGTTACTAGTATTACTATTTTTAATACTTCTATTATTTTATCATTCATCATAATCACCACTATTTTAATTTTATCATAAATATTAAAAAACAACCATATTATTTGGTTGTTTTTGTCTTAAATCCTATTTTTTCTTTTATTATATAAGCTGGTCTGTTTAAAATATTAGTATATATTCTTGATATGTATAAAGACATTATTCCTAATGATAACATTATTATAGATATGAATAATATTATCGTTCTATGAGATAAATTACCCATTAATATAAAGTTTATTAGTCCAGTCAAGAATACTAATATACTGATTATAAAAACACTTTTTATTGGTAATGTTGAAAATGATACAATACCACCTAATGAGTACTTAATAAGCTTTATTAATGACCATTTAGACTTACCATGAGTTCTTTTATCTGGTAGTGATATGATGGCATCCTTAACATAAGATTTAAACACTCTAAAATCACTAGCTCCTGGTAACATTCTTACGTCTGATATACCATTACTTAATTTATAAAACATTGATGTTAAGCTTCTCTTTAAAGCCGGTTCATCATCTCTTTTTTCTTTATAAGCCGCTACTACGTCATAACCCTTATTATCTAATAATTTCTCATACATTTCTACCATCATGGCTGGTCTGTGTTGTAAATCAGCATCCATTAATGCTATATAATCACCAGTTACGTTTTCTAATCCTGCTAACATGGCAGCTTCTTTTCCAAAGTTTCTAGAAAAACCAATTACTTTAACATTTTTATCTTCCTTAGCTAGTAAAGATAACTTTTCAAGAGTATTGTCACCACTACCATCATCTATCATCATTAATTCATAATCTATTTTTTTATCATCTAAAACCATCTTTACTTGCTTATAAAATTCATCCACACTATCCATTTCGTTATAACACGGAACTATTATTGATAATTTATTCATTAGTTTTTACCTCCTATTAGTTTTAGCCACTTACTAAGAACCTCTTCACCACTATAATCCTTAGACTTAGCTCTAGCATTCTTACCCATTTTCTTTCTTAAAACATCATCATCCAATAAATCAGATATCTTACTTAACATCTCATCTTCATTTCTATCCTTAATCAGATACCCATCAACACCATCAGTAATTATTTCATTAGCACCCTGAGCACAATCATATGCTACGCAAGGAATACCATAGGCCATAGCTTCTATTAATACAAGTCCAAAACTCTCAGTATGAGAAGTCATAACATAAACAGAACTATCACTTAAAATATTTCCAATATAATCTTTATCTTGATATCCATGAAACACAACCTTATCACCTAATTTTAGCTCTTTAGCAAGGTCTAACAGTTTGTTTCTTTCCATCCCATCCCCTATAATATTTAGGATGCATTTAGGATATTTTAAGCTTATCTTTTTAAATAATTTAAGTAGATCATCAAAACCCTTTTCATGAGCTAACCTACCTACCGCTACCAAATTCATGCTATCTAGTTTAGATAGTTTATTAGGTACTTTATCCAAACAATTAGGTATCCACACTGCTTTATTACCTAAGTATTGTTTATAAAAGTTTGTTAAATCGTTAGATACTAATACTAAATTATCTAGGTTGCTACAAGAATCAACTAAATCATTAATATACTTCTTATCATTATTATGATGATTATGTTCCCATCCTATTTTCTTATAATCATCACTACCATACTTAGAAACTAATTTGTTATGAAAGGTTCTGGTTGATATAACAACGTCAGTATCAAGATTTTTAATAGCATCTATCATTAACTTCTTTCTTAAATGAAGTACTTTTATACTCTTAAAAGACTCTTTAAATACCATCTTATAATTTTTATTTTTCCAATAATAAGACATTTCCTTCTTATTAGGTTTAATATCTTCAAGCAAATATCTAACAGATACCTCATCATTTATCTTAAATGCTGGTTCACTGTATAATTTATACGTAGATATTATTTCAACTTCATACTTAGTATATAGAAGATTTGCTAAAGTAACAATTGCATTTTCTACCCCACCATATCCCAAATGAAGTGCCAAAATAGTTATTTTTTTCATATTATCACCAACCTAATTATACTAAACTAATTAACGTAGTGCAAACAAATGTAATAAAGATGTAAAGTTTTTGCATCATTTCACACCAACTCATAAATAGTATTAAAGATTCTCTTATCAGAACAATACTCCATTATAAACACATTATCTTTCTTACATATTACTATTCCTATGGTTTTATCTTGATAGATGTTTTTTACGTTACTATCTATATAGTTCATGTATAGCTTGATTTGTCCTATGTGTTCTTTTTTAAGCTCTGTTACTTTTAATTCTACTACTACATAACAGTTATACTTTATGTTATATAAAAGTAAGTCTATGTAGTTATATCTTTCTCCTAGCTTTATCTTGTACTCACTATCAATAAAACTAAATCCATCTCCTAGTTCTTTTAAAAAATTAGGTATATCCTCTAATATTAACGTATGAAGCA
>CAZBUA010000025.1:3004-10115 GCA_964494975.1 uncultured Muribaculaceae bacterium | reverse complement strand
GTTAGCTTTTATTAATCAAGAGCTTAATTCTAAGGGGGAGTAAGATAATGAATAATAACCAGGGAAAAGAAATGAATTTATCAAATGGTATTAAATCATGTCAAAAGAATATTGAAAAACTAATTGGTGAAATAGATCAAATTTCAGGAGATTATGAAGTTTCAAAATCCGCTATTGTTAGAAAATATGGTGAAGTGAGTGAACTTTCCGAAGAAGAAAGAAGCAATAGCATGAAGAAAATTTGTGATGATTTGGAAATTCAAATTAAACAAATAGAACTTAGTAATGAACTTACTGATGTAGAAAAAGACGAACTTCTTGACAGTAAATATGCTATATTATCCAATAATATTGAATTATATGAGAATTTTGGTTCAATGACACCTAAAGAGCAAGAAGAGTATGTAGAAAAATCAATCAAACTTGAAACTGCAAGTATGGAAGTTGAAAAGCAAGTTAAAAAGCAACAAATTATTGAAGAAGCTAAAAAAAGTGCAGATTATTTAAAACTTATGGTTTCAAGAGGATATTCTCATCAAAACGTTTATGAAGCTTATAAAACAATGGTAGAAAAGAAATTTCCTGGACAGTATAATGAAGATATTCAGAAGGCTTTTTATGAAGAAGTTATGAGTGATACTTTTGAAAAGAAAAACAGATTTGATAAAAAAGATTGTTTAAGTGAAATTATTATTTCATATTCAGAGTTAGAAGAACACAAAAAGGAAAATGATATAAGTTCTGGCAATTCTATTGATGATGAAACTAAAGAGCAAGAAGACGCCAATATAGAAAATCCAGAAAATGTAGAACCACAAGAATTAGAAGCTGTTGATCCCGAGAAAGAGGATGAACCTCGCGTTGATTCTGAATCTGAGTCTTCAAAGGATGAAGATGTAATGATTCCTAAGAACGTTCAAAAAAAACCTAAGTTAACGTGGAAAACTGCGGTTGCGGTGGCTGCTGGTGTTGGTGTGGGGGCAACCGTATTCTTTACTGCAGGCCCTACCGGAGTAATAGTAATGGGTCTTGCTGGTACAATTGGCAAAATAGCAATTAATCATCAGTTAAAAAAATTACAAGAGCAAAAATTAAGTGGTGAACAACCTGTTGTTGAAGTTAATGAGCCTAGACCTGGATTAAAAGGAAAGTTTGATGAGTTTAAAAAATATATTAAGTCAGAAGAAGGTCTAAGAGACTTATCATGGTTAATTAATTCTGCAATTATAACAGGCAGTGGACTTTCTATAGCATCATCAATAACAAATGCTATTACCGCTGCAAAGCAGTCAACAATCTCACAGGTTCCTGGAACAACCTCAGGTAGTGTAACTCAAACGGTTACTAATACGTCTACCGCAAGTGCAAATACACCTAATACAGTAACGATAGATAAAGTGTTTGATAGTGCTTCTTATGCAAGTAATGGTATTAATGCAGAAACGCCTTTAAAATATATAAGTGAAAGTGCTGGATCACACATTTCTGAAATAAGAGATGGTATGGCTCTTGTAAGAAGTGGAAATGGTGTTGCTCAAGGCTGGTTCCCAGCTAATGGAGCACAAGTTGGTGACATTGTAGAAGCTGCCGTAAACGTTGGAGGAAAAGCGCTATGAAAGATAAAATAATTAAGTTGCAAGATGGATTAGAATATATAGTTATTGATTCTTTAACATTAAATCAAAAAACATATGTTTACTGTGTACAAGTAGATAATGAAAGTGAGATGTTGACACAGAACTTTATTATTTGTGAGATTAAATTTAATGGTGACAAGGTTACCGTAGATAATATTAATAATAAAGATGAGTATGAGATGGTAGCTAATACTTTTGTAAGTAGATTAAAAGACTAATAAATAGTCTTTTTTATTTATTAAATATTATTATCATGATATAATTTATATGTTTGGAGATGTAATAATGAATGAAGCTAGACAAAAGATAGAATTAAGAATAAATGAAATATTTGATATTGAGATAAAGAAGTATCAAGATAATCAATATATTAAAGAATCTTTAGAAGAATTAAAAAGATTAAGTGCTGGTGGTAAGAGAGTAAGAGGATATCTAGTAAAAGTTGGTCAATTGTTATTTGGATTAGATGATGATTCATATTTAGACATAGCAGCTGCCCTAGAAATATTTCAAACCGCAATATTAATTCATGATGACATAATAGATGAGGGAGAATTAAGACGTGGTGAAATCACTATAAATGCTAAGTATAAAGGCCATTTAGGAATAGCTAAAGGAATATGTATAGGTGATTTAGGCTTTTTCTTATCTTATCAAGTAATCAATAATTCAGGAGTATCCGAAAACTTAAAAAATGAAATAATGAAAATATATGCTACAACTTTATATAATACCGTAAATGGAGAAATAATAGACGTTGAACTTCCACTTGATAGCATTGAAAATCATATTAAGATGAATGAAAAGATAATATATGATATATATGTTAATAAAACTGCTTGGTATACCATAATAGGCCCAATATTAATTGGTGCTTCTTCAGCTAACGCAACTGATGTACAAAAAAAAGCATTAATAGAAATGGGCACAAAGCTTGGAATAGCCTTTCAAATAAAAGATGATTTGTTAGGTTTATATTCTGACAATAATATTTTAGGTAAAACTTTAAATGATATTAAAGAAGGAAAACAAACCATAATATATAAATATGCTATAGATAATGCTAGTGATGAGCAAATGGACATAATAAGAAAATATTATGGTAATCCAATTGTAACTTCACAAGGAAATCAAGAAATATTAGATTTGTTTGAAGAGTTAGGCGCTAAAAAGAATGCTGAATTATTGGTAGAAAAGTATACTAAAGAAGCTATTGATATTATGGATGATTTAGATGTGCAAAATAAATCTGTATTTATGGATTTTGCTAATTACTTGTTAAAGAGAGAAAATTAATTGTTTATTGTATAAAATATAATTATAAAAGCATTATAATAGTAAAAATATGTAAAATAATTAATTAAACATTTTAAAAATTATTATTATATGTTATAATCTATATTAGATTATGATAAGGAGTTGATTATATTGGCATTTTTTAAAAAAGAAGAAGAAGTAGCTAAAGTAGGAAGACCAAAGCTAGCTGAAGAAGATTTAATTAAGGATTCTTGGTGCAGAATTGGTTCAGCAGTAGCTATCTCATTAGTTATGACTATTTGTGCAATAGGCGTTTTTACTGAAAGAACTCCTTTACAAGTTATGACTTTTTATAACCCTAATAAGGTTCAAGCAAGTGCTGCTAAAGTTGTTGCGGTTAGAAATATTTCTGCACAAAAAGCAAAGGTTATAGAAGTTGCTAAAACGGTATCTGCTAACAGATCTACAAAAATAGTGATAAATAAAGATGGAACTGTTACTCGTATAGTACCTGCAGCAGTAAGTAATACTGTTACAATAGACTAATTAAATCATCGAAAGATGTTTTTTTTCTTTTATACTGTTTTTTATTATGTTATAATTAGGTAGGTGATAATAATGTTATATTTTGATTATTCAGCAACTACTTTTGCTGATAAAGATGTTTTAAAATCTTTTAATAATGCTGCAACTACTTATGTCGGTAATCCTAATTCTAGTCATAGATTAGGTTTAATAAATGAAAAGAGAATAGATCAGGCTACTAATTTGATAGCAAGTATATTAAAGGTTAATCCATCTGATATAATTTATACTTCTGGATCTAGTGAGGCTAATAATCTTGCTATTAAGGGAGTATGTGAAGCAAATAGTGGTAAGCATATAATTACAACCAAGTTAGAGCATTCATCCGTTGTAGCACCTATAAATAGGCTTTGTGCTAATGGATATGAAGTTAGTTTTGCTAAATTAGATAATAACGGACTAGTTGATATTAATTATTTAAAAAGTATCATAACTGATGATACCGTATTAGTATCAATAGTAGGTGTTGATAGCGAGTTAGGTATTAAACAAAATATTAATGAAATAGGATTGTTATTAAAAGAGTATACTAATTGTTATTTTCATGTAGATGCTACCCAGATGATTGGTAAGACAACATTTGATTTTGATAATGTTGATTTAATTAGTTTTTCAGCACATAAGTTCTTTGGAATAAAGGGAATAGGATGCTTAATAAAAAAAGATAACGTTAAGTTGATACCTCAAATAGATGGTGGTAAGTCAACAACTAAATATAGAAGTGGTACTCCTGCTTTAGAACTAATAGTATCATTAGAAACAGCTTTAAAAAAGGCTTATTCAGATTTTGATAATAAGTTAAAATATGTAAAAGATATTTCTAAAAGTATTAAAACGTTTTTAAGTAGTTATCCAGGAATTATTATAAATAATACTAATAATAGTATTGACCAGATAATTAACTTTAGTACAACTAACATAGATGCATCAAAACTAATATCATTATTAAATGATAATGAGGTATATGTTTCTTCAAAAAGTGCATGTTCCTTATCAGATGCTTTATCTAAAGCTATAATGTGTTTATATAATGATGAACAAAGAGCGGATAATTCAATTAGAATAAGCGTTTCTTACGTTACAACAAAAAGTGATGTAGCTAAGTTTAAAAAAATATTTGATAAATGTTATAAAAAGTTAGGTGATAAAGATGAAAATAATTAAATTTGGAGCAGTATGGTGCCCAGGATGCTTAGTTATGAGACCAATATGGAAAAAAGTTATTGAAGACTTACCTGATTTAGATATTACTGAATATGATTATGATATGGATGAAGAAGAAGTATCTAAGTATAATGTTGGTAATAAACTACCGGTGGTTATAAAGGTAGACGATAATGGAAACGAGATATCAAGATTAATTGGCGAAAAGAAAAAAGACGAAATAATAGAATTTTTAAAGGATTGATAATATGAAAGTAATTAAGAAAATATTTATTAGTGTTATTTTAACATTCATTCTTTTAATTCCTCTTAATATTAAAGCGGAGGAAAAAGCTGTCAATGTGTATATGTTTTATGGCAAGACTTGTCCACATTGTGAATCAGCATATGAATATTTAAATAGTATTAAAGATAAATATAATTTAAAAATATATAGGTATGAAGTGTGGTATGACTCTGATAATCAAAAGTTAATGAAAGATGTTGCTGATTATTTAGATGTTAATGTATCTGGAGTTCCTTTTGCCATTATTGATAATACTTCGATATCAGGATACTCAGAAGGAGTAACGGATGATACTTATTTATATCATATTAAGCAAGCTAAAAAATCATCATTTGTTGATAATGTTGGTATAAAAATAGGCGTGGTAAAAGAAGAAACAACAACTAAGATATCAAGTAATGATAATAATAGCTATATAATGAAATTACCATTTGTAGGGAAGGTTAATTTAAAGACTTTATCATTACCAGTTTTATCAGTTGTAATAGGATTATTAGATGGTTTTAATCCGTGTGCTATGTGGATATTGTTATTCTTAATAAGTACTTTAATAGGTATGAAAGATAAGAAAAGATTATGGTCATTGGGTATTGCTTTTCTAGTTACGTCAGCCTTGGTATATTTAGCATTTATGATGTCATGGCTTCAATTTGCTAAGATGATAAGTGCTATCTCATGGGTAAGATTCATAATATCCGTAGTAGCCATTGTAGGTGGTGTTATTAATCTTAGAAGTTATATTAACTCCATAGGTAAGGAAGATGGATGTGATGTAGTAGACGATAAGAAAAGAAAGAAAATATTTTCTAAGATAAAAAAGTTTACTCATGAAAAAAAGTTTGTTTTTGCTATTCTTGGAGTAATGCTTTTAGCAGCGGCAGTTAACATTATAGAATTAGCTTGTTCTGCAGGTCTTCCTGTTATATATACCCAAATACTAGCTATGAACAATTTAAGTGGTTTAGAGTACTGGATATACATATTAATATACATATTCTTCTTTATGTTAGATGATTTAGTAATCTTTGCAATATCAGTAAAAACGTTTGAATTAACTGGTATATCTACTAAGTACTCAAAGTATTCTCATCTTATAGGTGGTATTATAATGCTACTAATTGGAATGTTGTTAATATTAAAACCAGAATGGTTAATGTTTAATTTTTAGGACTTTAATAAGTCCTTTTTTAATGTTATAATCTATATGAAAGTGGTGATATTATGGGAACTTTATACGTAGTAGCAACCCCAATTGGAAACTTATCAGATTTTTCTCCAAGGGCGGTTGAAACTTTAAATACGTGTGATTTAATATTAGTAGAAGATACAAGACAAACCATAAAATTATTAAATTATTTTAATATAAAGAAAAAAATGGTGTCTTATCACAAATTTAATGAGACTGAAAGAGGATTAGAAATAATAGAATCATTAAAAAATGGAAGTAATATTGCATTAGTTTCAGATGCAGGAACCCCTTGCATATCTGATCCCGGATACATATTAGTTAAAATGGCAAGAGAAAATGACATAGAAGTAATTGGAATACCTGGATGTTCTGCAGTTATAACAGCTTTATCAGTAGGTGGCCTTGATACTTCATCTTTTGCTTTTTATGGATTTGTACCTACTGATAATAAGGGTAAAAAGAAACTATATGAGTGTATAAAAACTTCAAACATTAAAACCAAAGTCATTTATGAGTCACCAAAGAGAATTATTTCAACAATTAAGGATATAATTCATGAAATGCCTGGATGTATGGTGTGTGTATGCTCTGAAATTACTAAACTTCATGAAAAATATTTTTATGGCAAAGTAGAAGAAGTTTATGATAAAATGAGTAATAATAGCAACATAAATAAAGGAGAATACGTAATTTTAATAAATAATGAACCAGTTATTAACAATAATACATCTGATTTTAGTATTGAGGCAATAATAGTAGATGAGATGATAAAAAATAATTGTTCAATAAAGGATGCAATAAACATGGTTAATAAAAATAATTCTAATTTAAGCAAAAAAGATATATATAATGCTAGTTTAAATTTAAAAGAAAAAATAGGAGGTAACTTTAATTAGTTGCTTCCTATTTTTACTTTTATTACTTTAACATATCCGTTATTATTAACATTATTTTCTACTTGTGTAATCTCTAAATCTTTAATGTTGCTTATAG
>CAZBUA010000025.1:0-2994 GCA_964494975.1 uncultured Muribaculaceae bacterium | reverse complement strand
CATAAATATACATACTGTAATAGTTTACGGTAAACTTTTTTATCTTTTTAAGTTCATCTATTACTTCATTATCATGTTTAACACTAGCACTATTTTTATATCCAGCAATTGGAAAATAACAATCTTTACCAAGTGCTAATGCTGCTCTTAAATACCTATCTAATCTTGGTGATACATAATCAAATATTAAAGAATCTATACAACTATAAGACAATTTGTTATCATTTATAGATTCTCTATCTTTAATACTATTCATATCTTTCTTTGTTACATACTCAAACAATCCACCAAAATATCCCTTTTTATCTTTAATCATATGCATGTTATCTATATAACTGCTCTCTACATTAGGAGATACTATAACTGGTTCATACTTACTTTGATCAAACTCATCGCTATAAGTCTTTAACCTTTTACCGCTAATTATGTCAGCATCATGAAATTCAAAAGTTCTTTTTCCTATGCCTAGTTCTTGCATTACAAGTACTGCTGTGGTAATTCTTTCAACATTTTCATTCATCCAAACATCAATGTTTTTTTTCTTTAATGTTCTTCTAAAATTTATATAATCCATCTTTCCTACTTCGTGTTCATACTTAGTATTCTCAAACGTCATTTTATTTCCTCTTTTCTAATCTTTTTTAAGGCGAACGAGAAAAATAATATCATATTTAACAAAGTATGTCAACTTCTATACTTAGTAAATTATTTTGTTTGCATTTTCTCATCTTTGTTATATAATTAAAGTATACTATATAATAGAAATGAGGAATAACATGAAAAGTAATTATAATGACATAGTAGATATTATTTTAACTTTGATTGAAGATGGAGAAGTTGCTTCTTCAATAGCTATCTCAGGTAGTATTGTACCTTATTTAGCTACTAACAAAGAGTCAGGTGAGTTTCATAGTGATTTTTATGTATTAGTAAAAGATAAGAAGATAAATTACGTTAGAAAACAAGTAATGAATTTATCAAAAGAATATTCTTTTGATGTGGTATCTGATTCTACTAAAGAATGTAATAGTGATTTTGGTTTCAAAATGAGATATGAACAAACCTTTGTAGGATTTTTCCCATATTCCTTAATAGATGATGCACTTACTATTAAAACATATTCAGTAGATAAGGAAAACAGTTGCATTAAACTTAAAACAAAGATAATCCCAGATATTGCTAAAAGTAGTGTGATTAGACAAATTAAGTTTGGAAAAGATAAGAAAATAAGGATAATGAGTCCTGAGTTTATATTAGCCGAAAAGGAATCAAAGGAAAAAGAACCTGGTAATCCAACTAAAGAAACAATGCGTTTGTTAGAAAAAATAAGTGATGAGAGTGTTCTAAAGGTAGTAAGAAGAAGCGTTCTTAAAACCAAAATAAACATTGAATCTAAAGATATAAAAACTAATAACAAGATATTAGGTATAATTCTTTCTATAGGTATTATCGCACTAATAGTAATTGCGTATGCATGTTTTAAAAAATAAATCCCATAAGGGATTTTTTTAGTATAATATTAATAGAGGTGATATCATGAAAAGAATAATATTTCATATAGATGCTAACAACGCTTTCTTGTCATGGTCAGCCTTAGAATTATTAAAGAATGGTAGTAATTTAGATATAAGGTTAATTCCTTCAGTAGTTGGTGGTGATGAAACTACTAGGCATGGTATTGTTCTAGCTAAAAGCTATCCTGCAAAAAAGGCCGGTATTGTTACTGGTGAGCCATTATATAAAGCTAGAAAAAAAGTAGATAAGTTGTACGTGGTGCCTTCTCAAAAAGAACATTATAAAGAATATTCAGATAAGTTTTATAAACTACTGTGTAAATATGGCCCTGTTGTAGAAAGATATTCTATTGATGAATGCTTTATGGACATGACCGGTACGGAGGGCATATATGGAGACATGGTTCAGTTAGCTTATAAGATAAAAGATGAAATAAAGTGTACTTTAGGTTTTACTGTTAACGTAGGTGTTGCTAATTGTAAAGTGTGCGCTAAAATGGCTAGTGATTTTGAAAAACCTGATAAAGTTCATACTTTATTTGATGAAGAAGTACGATCAAAAATGTGGCCACTCAATGTTGATGATTTATTTATGGTTGGTAGGAGTTCTGCTCCTAAGTTACATGAATTAGGTATTAATACAATAGAGGATTTAGCTTTATCAGATATTAATTTATTAATCAGACATTTTAAGTCCCAAGGTAAACTTATGAAAGATTATGCTAATGGTATTGATGATTCTCCTGTGGAAAAACCAATACCTAAGAATCAGGGAATTGGTAATTCAACCACATTACCCGAAGATCTAACAACGATAGTAGAAATTAGAAAGGTTATTCAAAAACTATCAAGTATGGTAGGTATTAGATTAAGAGAAGAAAATAAATACGCAACGGTAATTTCATTACAATTAAGAAATAATAACTTCTTTAATTATCAACATCAAAAAAAGTTAGTTAACCCAATATCTTCTAATGAAGATATTTATGATGTGGCTTGTGATCTTTTAAAAGTAATGTGGAAGGGTGATCCAATAAGGTTAGTAGGTATTAGGGTAACTGATCTTACTGATAAATCATATGAACAAGTATCTTTGTTTGAAATAGCAGGGAAATCGAATAATAGGGATAAAGTTCAAAAAACATTGGACAATATTAATAAGAAATATGGTGATAATACTATCATAAATGCATCTTTACTTGACAAAAATGAATAAAATGTTTGATTTAATAATATAATTATAGTATAATACTAAAAGATTTAAATTTTAATGACTCGTACTCCCTAATAAGTTGTATCTCATCAAACATTAAATCAATTTATATAAGGAGGCCAATTATGAACAATTACGAAGACAAGACATTAGTTTGTAAAGATTGTGGTAAAGATTTCGTTTTCACTGCTGGTGAACAAGAATTCTATGCTCAAAAAGGCTTAACTAACGAACCTAAGAGATGTCCAGATTGTAGAGCTGCTAAGA
>CAZBUA010000024.1:0-10220 GCA_964494975.1 uncultured Muribaculaceae bacterium | reverse complement strand
GTCTTACCTCATTGTATAATACAAGTAAGTCTTTCAAGACCCATACCAGTATCAATGTTTTTATGAGGAAGCTCAGGGAAATTTTTCCTTTCCATTCCTTCTACATGATTAAACTGGCTAAGCACGTTATTCCATATTTCAATATATCTATCATTTTCAATATCTTTTTCTATTAATTCAATGCCTCTTTTATCATATTCTGATCCTCTATCATAAAAGATTTCGGTATCTGGGCCACAAGGGCCTGGGCCTATATCCCAAAAGTTATCTTCACACTTAACAATATGTTTAAAATCAATACCAAGTTTTATCCATCTATTATAAGTATCCTTATCATCAGGATATACCGTAACATATAATTTATCCTTATCAATGTCTAAATAATCATGACTTGTTAAAAACTCATAAGCATATCCTAAAGCTTCATCTCTAAAATAATCTCCTATTGAAAAATTACCTAACATCTCAAAGAAGGTATGATGACGAGCCGTCTTACCAACGTTTTCTATATCATTAGTACGTATACATTTTTGAGAATTTGTTAATCTTTTCTTAGGAGGATTTTCCCTGCCATCAAAGTATTTTTTTAAAGGAGCAACGCCAGCATTAATCCATAATATAGAAGGATCATTATCAGGTATTAAGGATGCTGAGGGAATAATTAGATGATCCTTACTCTCAAAATACTTTAAGAACATATTTCTTATTTCACTACTTGTTAAACTCTTCATTATATTACCTCACTTATTAATTTTTTAGCCTTTTCATTCAAATCTTCTTTAGTACCATCATTTATAATTATATAATCATAATCTTTATAATCATCTAAAGCTGTTTCAGTACGATGCTTCTTTTCTTTACTATCCAAACTATTATTAAAATTAGGTCTTTCTATTCTTACTTTATACACGTTATCAAAAGCTTCAGCAACAGCGTCTAACTCTTCTGGAAACCTAGCATCACTAATGGTAATAACATCAAAATAATAAGAATATACCTTTATATCTCCTATTATTCTCTTTATAAAGAAATTATTATCTATATCTTTCCTAATAATATCAGTACCTAACTGTTGAAGTAATGTTCTTGGTTTAGAATTCTCACTACCATCCCAACCAGATATTTCCTTAGCATACATCTTTATGTATGAAGAAAACTGCAAGTTAATAGATGATAATCCCTTAACCATAAGATAGTTATCAATCATCTCACAAGTTGTATCCTTTCCGCAATTTGCCTTACCAGAAACTACTAATATTACTGGATTTCTCTTTTTAAATTCCATATTTCCTCCTATATAAAAAGGTACCAAAAACATCGCAAGGAACGATGAATCGTGGTACCATCCTATTTTATTCTTAATTTGGATAACGGTATTAAAACCGGCAGTTATTACTGCATTTAGAAAATAGCTTCATTAAATATTATTACTGATTTACACCTCACATCAGCTCTCTTTAAATAATATATTAATTACTAGTTTTTCGTCAACAATTTAAATATGTTTTTATTATAGCATTATAAGAATTCAAATGCAAACAATTATTGTTTAAATATTTTAGCAATGTCTAAAATATTTTTTCTTATAATAAAATTATCAATTATGTCAAGAATAGCGTAAACAATTATAAAAATACCAATTATTTGAGTAATAGCAAGTGCACTTGCAAAAGGATTATATAATAATAACACACCCCAAGCAAACGTTAGTAATGACACGATTGTTGTGTATACCCAATCTTCATTCTTTACTCTCTTTAATACTAAAGCATACTGAAATTTAGTTACACTATTAATTATGATCCATATTCCCAATATAATTGGAAACAATGTTGATAGTGCGTAAGGACTAGCAATTAAAAATGTTCCTGCAATTACTAATAACACTCCATATATTAAAGTGAAATCAAACAAACTACCAATTCCTTCTCCAGTAAAATATTTATAGATAGCAAAAGCACCACTTACTAATAAAGTACCTCCTATCATGTATGATATTACTGATATTGTAGTATCAGGTTTAATAAATAAAAACAAACCAACCACTACGAAAATGAATGAAATTATAAGGGATGTATTTGACATTTTTTTAATTTTCTTTTCCATTTTTATCCTCCATAATTATTATTATAGCACTTTTACAAAAAATGACAAACTATTTATAGTTTGTCACATTCCCATAAAAGGAATTACTTATCCATCATATTTTCTAGTTTGTTACTTGCTTTTTTCTTAACCTTATCAAGGGTTTCTTTAACTCCTCCGTTACATGAACATTCGTTGTAACAATAAAGAGCTCCAGACCCTACTAGGACGCCTAAAAACATCCATCCAAGATTATTCATTGCTTTCATTTAAATCACCTCTACTTAAAAATATGACATTGGCATTACTCATGAATGCCATTATTATTATGGGTAATTATAAATTACATATACTAAGAAATATTATCTAAAAGCATTTTTTTAAGCATACTTTTTCTTTCTTTATTTCCTTCATTATATACTGCTTTATAAAATGCTTTAGGATCTCCTATTATTGTCAAAGACTTTTTAGCTCTTGTTATTCCGGTATAAACTAACTTTCTGTATAACATTACTCTGTATGAGTTAGTTATTGGCATTATTACTATTGGAAACTCACTACCTTGCGCTTTATGAATACTAATAGCATATCCATGTTTTATCATTTTATAATCTTTTGGCTTATACTTTACAATGTTGCCATCAAAATCAATGGTAATCTCATCACCATGAATCATTTTAATAAAACCAATATCACCATTAAAAACGTTATCATCAGGCATGTTTTCTAATTGCAATATCTTATCTTGCTCTCTATAAATAACATTACCATCATAAGTTTCTTTTTTATCGTCTGATTTTGAATTAAATATTTTTTGCAACATTATATTTAATGCATCTATCCCATTTAATCCTTTATACATAGGCGCTAAAACTTGTATATCCTTGATATTATATCCTCTATCCAACGCTTTTTTAGCAAGCATACAAGTTAGTTTAAGTACGTCTTCATCAGAACAATTAATAAAATTGTAATCATCTTTCTTAGTTAAAAATGCTTCATCTAACTCGCCAGTATTTACTTCATAAGCAAGTTCTGTAATATAAGAATTCTGATCTTGTCTATATATTTCTTTTAAGAATATGGTATTAATCATGTCAGACTCTATTAAGTCTTTTAATATTTTCCCTGGTCCAACACTTTCTAACTGATTATAATCTCCAATAAATACCACCTTAACATTATTAGGCATTGCTCTAAAGAAACTTGCTAATAAATTAATATCAATCATACTGGTTTCATCAACTATTACAAACTCTGCCGACACCTTATTTCTCTCATTATAACCAAACTCTCCAGTTTCTTTATTCCATTTTAAATATCTATGGATGGTACTAGCTGGAAAATCACAAGCCTCACTCATTCTTTTTGAAGCTCTTCCGGTCGGCGCTAAAAGAATTAATCTTTCTTCTAACTTATCATAAGAATAACCCGATACCATTTTATATAACTGTACAACACCTTTAATAATGGTTGTTTTACCAGTACCAGGTCCTCCAGTTATTATAGAAAAATTCTTTATTAAAGATTGTTTAATAGCTCTTTTTTGTTCTTCATTATATTCAATATCAAAGAAACTTTCTAATTGTTCTAACTTTACATCAATATTATCTACTTTATAATCAGTTTTATTTGAAATTTGATAAACGCTGGTAGCTACATAATTTTCATCTTTAAAATAACTATATAATATGTATTTATCTTCTTCAATTATTATCTTACCCATACTGTTTAATTCTATTAAATAATAAGATAATTTCTCAGTACTAATTCCTTCTTTATATACTTGATTTACCGCATTATTAATAATATCAAACTCTAGATAAGTATCACCAGTTTGAAAACATAATTCTTTCATTACATATATTATTAAAGCTAAAACTCTTCTTTCATCATCCACTAATACTTTTGTTTTACTTCTTAATTCATCAATTTTATTAAAAGTGATACCATCAATAGTATCAATCAATTCATAAGGATTGTTTTCAATTACCCTTATAGTATCTTCTAAATAATGATTATAAATCTTAAGAGCATCCTTCATACTAAAACCAAAGTTAGTAAGATAAACAACGGTTTCAAAACTTTCATTATACTTAACTAAAGCACTATTAATTTCCATAGCTCTTTTAGTAGTCATTTTAGGCACAATAAGAAGAGATTCATAATCATTTGATATTTTATTAAGACAATCATTACCTAAGTATTTTACTATCTCTTTAGCGGTCTTCTCACCTACTTTATGAAATATATCACTAGATAAAAAAGTAACTAATCCATCATTATCACTAGGTAATATCTTTTCATACTTATTAACTTTATACTGAAATCCATACTTAGGATTATCTAATACCTCACCATAAAAAACATAATCTTCATCTATATTTAACGTAGGAAAAAGCCCTGTAAAAGTAAACTGTTTATCTTCATAACCAATAAGATCAGGTTCATCAGTCTCCTTTATTTTAATCAAACCAACGGTAAAACCATCACCAGAAGAAAATATTATTCTTTTAATAGAACCTTTAATATAATTATTCATAATACATCCTTTCTAGTAGCATTTATATAATAACATAAAATATAAAAACTGGTAGCTATTATAATTATTAAATATAAAAATAATGTAAAAAAGACGGTAATATCGTCTTTTATTTTTTTCTTTTATTTAACAGATATTCATAAGACTTTTTAATAGCATCAGAAATATTATTGTTATTATATATTAATTTTATAGTATCCATCTCTTCTTTATTATTCTCATAAAAATAATCATATGATTTAAAATTATAATGAAAAATATCATTAAATAATTTATTATTTAAAATAACGTCTATTACCATCTCACTTAACTCCCATATTAAGTGTGGGCTATCAAACGTAGTTTTATTATAATCTGGAAATAATTCTTTCCATTTTTCAAAATATAAAAAATGACAGCACTCATGTGCCGTAGTAGCTACTACGAAAGAATTATCCATATTATACGAAACTGCAAAAAAATGTTCATCTAAATATCTTGGAAAGATTGGCATAATTCCTACCATACCAAATATTTTCCTATAATTAGAGGGCCATTTAATATCAAAATAATCCTCTAGAGCCTTAATATATACATCATTATATGAATCCCAAGATTTCTGATAATTAGTAACTGATGATATTATTTCTGAATCTTTATTAGAAAGTTCTTTTAAAACCCCTTCTCTAATATCAAGTTTATTTTTAATGTTAGGAAACATATGTTTAGTTTTCAAAGAAAGATTGAAATCAGAATTATCATCATTAAAAGTCCATTTAATAATATCGACATTAATGTTATAATCTATTTTTTTAAATACAACTTTGGGTAACATAATTACATATCCTTTCCCTATTTCTTTTTAAATTTATTCTTCTTATCAGGAGTTTTTGGAGTATATATTATAGCCTTTCTAATTACTTCTTGAGATGTACCAGCCTTGGTTTTAGCTTTAGCTAGTAATAAATCAATATTATTAGTCGGAATGTTCAAACCATAATATGAATTAAAATCAGATATCATTATTTTAGCTCGCAAAGCATTAAAATCTGGCGTATGATCCTTAGAATATAAAATGTTAGAAGAAGAAATTTTAATTATTTTTTCTCTTAATGATATATCCGTAAAACTTGATTGATCATCACTATTAGTTCTTTCTTTGCAGTCTAAAGCTGCTACCTCATTAATGGTTAATAATGATTTTAATTTATCAATATTTTGCTTATTAGCTGTTTGGTTCTTTAAATTTTCGTCTAAATATGTTTCTTCATAAAATACTTTTATTTTATCAACTAAGTTTTGAATATCATCTACGTATAAATATGGATTATATCCAGTATTTAATTTAAGTCTGTACCAACCCAAAAAATTATTATTAGTATCAACTTTATAATCCCCTTTGTCATCTTCAAAAAACTTTTCCTGTTCTTCTAAAGTCATACTTCCTCCACCGTTTATATAATTGTACCACATAATATCTTATTATTATCATAATAATCTATCTTAACCATTACATCCTTACCTATCAATTCTTTGCATCCTTTACAACTAACCTTTAAATAATTATCTGTATGCCCGGTTATTATGCCATCATTAAAGGACTCTGGAATTATGTTAACCGTCTTACCAACATACTTATTGTAATAATTATTTTCTAGTTCATCAAAGGCGCTTATTAGCCTTTTAGATCTTTCGTGCTTATCTGAATTCAACACCTGACTCGTCATCTTAGCAGCAGGAGTATTTCTTCTTTGTGAATATGGAAATACGTGCCCACCAGCAAAATTAACCTTGTAAACAAAATCTATTGTTTTATTAAATAATTGCTCTGTCTCACCTGGAAAGCCAACTATCACATCAGTAGTAATAGCTATTTCTGGTCTAACTTTTCTAATCTGATTGATTTTATTATAAAAATAATCCAAATCATACTTTCTATTCATTAATTTTAATATTTCATCACTGCCAGCTTGTAATGGTATGTGAATATGATTAACTATTTTCTCTGATTTTTTTAATACGTTTATAAACTTGTCATTTAGTTCTGTTATTTCAATAGAAGATATTCTTATTCTTTCTAAACCATCTATATTATTTAATTCTAATAACAAATCACTAAAATCATAATTATCTAAATCAGCTCCGTAATGTCCGGTATGAATACCAGTTAATACTATCTCTTTATATCCATTATTAACTAACTCTTTCACTTCGTTTAATACATCACTTGGCTTTTTGCTTCTTACCTTACCCCTTACATAGGGAATTATACAGTATGTACAATAATTTTCACACCCGTCTTCTATCTTTAATAAAGCTCTAGTTCGGGTGTTAAAATGTTTTATTTCCATGTTATCAAAGTTAGTATTCATAACATCTTCTATATTTAATATTTTTTTCTTAGTCTTCATATATTCTAAAACCAAATTAACAATATTACTTTTATTAGTATTTCCAATAACAACATCAACATCATCAATTATGCTATTATCATTGTCCCTTATTTGAGTATAGCAACCCATAACCGCCACTACGGCATCTTTATTTCTTCTTCTAGCTTGTCTTATCATCTTACGAGATTTTTGATCACTAGTATTAGTAACGGTGCAGGTGTTAATTAAATACACATCCGCTACCGAATCAAAATCTGTAAGTTCAAAGCCAGCTTCAATAAACTTCTTAATAGCATACTCACTCTCATAAGTATTAACCTTACATCCTAAAGTACAAACTCCCAACTTCATATAATCACCTTTTAAAAAATTAAGAAGCTTTAAAGCTTCTTAATCATTATCTTCCTCATCATTATCAATTGCTTCTTTTTTAACACCATATATTGGTGATATTACTTGTGACACTCTAAAAGCCTTAACCTCACCACTAATACTAGTAGTATCGTTGTTAGAAACCTCAGCGGGTTCTAAATTATATTTTTCTAAGAAATTAATACCAGTATTTTCACCATCTTCTTGATCCGCTATCAACTCTAACTCCTTAGCTTTTTTTAGTAATTCATCAATTGATATAATAGCAGTCTTTTCTTGATCTTCTTCAAAATTAGTTAAATTAATAGGATTATTATCTACTAAAGCATCCTCAATCTTCTTTGCAATATCCTCTACTTCGGTAGTTTCCTTAACGTAAGCCGGTTCCTTAATAACATTATCATTATCTGCTTTTTTAATATCATCTAAGTTTATGTTCATGGTCTTATCTAAAGCAGTATCTATGGTATCTTGCATTGCCTTACTAACCGCTTTATCAGTTTTAGACTTTAGCTTTTTTATTCTAGACTTAGATTGAATACCTTGTATTATGTATACTATAAATAATAATAAACATAATAATAAAATTAAAAAGATGATAATAGAAAAAATTATTTGACCTTGCGCATTTAAATTATTATAAAAATTACTAAACGAATAAGACGCTGATGCAAACAACTTCTTCATACTACTCACCTCATATGTTCATATTTAATCATGCTTACTGCCACTACTGGAGCGGTTTCAGCTCTTAGTACGTTCTTACCTAAAGATATGCTTTGAAAATCATTATCATTGAAGAAACATTCCTCAGTATCATCAAATCCACCCTCAGGACCAACGACTAATAATATTCTATCACACTTATTATTTTTTTGAATAACTTTTTTCAAATTTTTAGTATTTTTATTCAAAGAACATAATAATTTTAAGTCATATGACTCATTAGTTAGTTCTTTTATTGTTTTTATATTAGTAATTACTGGAATGTTTGATCTAAAAGATTGCTCTGATGCCTCCTTGCAGATCCTTTCCCATCTAATTATCTTCTTTTCTTCCTCTTGCTTATTTATCTTTACAACGGTACGTTTGGTACTTAATGGAATTAGTTCATTAACCCCAACCTCAGTACATTTTTGTAATAAATAATTTAGATGTTGTTCTTTTATTAGAGCAAATGCTACTGATATTTTTATATCATCATCATTACTAATTTCTTTATCAATTATATCAAACTTAATTTTAGTATTAATGCTTGTTAGTTTGCAAGTATAAATAACATCATTAAATATAATTTTAATATTATCACCAATACCCATACGCATAACGTTTTTAATATGATGATAATCACTATCTTCTAAAGTTAAATCTTTATCTTTGGCAAAATATTGTTGCATAATAATCTCCTAAACACCCAAATTATAACAAAGTATTGTAAATAAATAAATAATAAATTGATAAATTGCTTACTTTTGTTGTATAATTATAGATATATGATAAGGAGTGATAATAATGGATGATATTTTTGATATTGTAGAAGATGAAACATTAAGCTTTGATGATACTAATACAAACAAAAATAGCGATCATGTAGATGATATTAAAGATGAGGTATCAAATAAAAAGAAAACTGTTCTTGAAATGTATGGTGAAAATCTTACTAAAAGAGTATACGTTACCAATCCTGCTATCGCTCGTGAAGATGAAATAGAAAAAACCATTCTTACAATCTTAACACCAGATAAGAGTGCCATATTAGTTGGTAAGGCTGGTATTGGTAAAACTGCTATAGTAGAAGGTATTGCTTATAAAATTCAAAATAATGAAGTACCTAATGCCATAAAAGGATACGACATAATCAAGGTTAATACCTCTTCATTGCTTGGTAAATATACTACCGAAGACGGTACTGAAGAATTAAGAATAAACATACTTTTAAAAGAAGTAGAACGTGCAGAAAAAACAATTTTATTTATAGATGAAATACATACGTTAGTTATTGAATCAAGAAATAGTGGTATTGATTTTGTTAATGCATTAAAACCTGCTCTATCTCGTGGTGACATTAAAGTTGTTGGTGCCACAACGTTTGATGAATATAATCAATATTTAATAAGGGATAAAGCCTTCCTAAGACGTTTTGAAAAGATAGATGTATCAGAGCCTGATGCTAATACAACGGTTAAGATACTTATGGGTTCTTATCCAAGAATTGAAAAGAAAACAGGAGTTAAACTAGCATATTCTAATTTTGTTATAGAAAACATTATGAAGTTTATAGTAGATATGACATCAGAATATAAAAGGGTTTATGAATTGGGTTCTAGATATCCAGATAATGCCTTAGCTCTTTTATCTAAAGCTTTTAGCTATGCTAAGTTTGATAATAGTGAATACGTTACTTTTAAGCACATATACAAAGCAATAATGAATTGTCAAAGTGTTTATTCAGATGTTGTAAAAAAAGAAGCAGAAGCCTTTAAAATTAAGTTTAAAGACTTCCTAGAAAAAGAACATGTTGATTTAAATGATTACTAAAAGTTTATTTATAAACTTTTTTTCTTTTTAATATAATTCATTACTTCTTCTGAATCAGAAAAATGAAACTTATCATTGCCAATGATCTGATAATCTTCATGCCCCTTACCCAATATCATTAATACGTTATTATGTATTAATGAATCAATACCAGATTTAATAGCTTCCCTTCTATCATAAATAATATCATAATATCCATAAGCTCCTTTTAAAATATCATTCATAATTTGTTTTTCATCCTCATGTCTTGGATTATCATTAGTAAATATAACCTTAGCAGAATAATCACACGCAACACTACCCATTAAGGG
>CAZBUA010000023.1:0-10300 GCA_964494975.1 uncultured Muribaculaceae bacterium | reverse complement strand
GAAATAAAAAAATATATAGAAGACTTTAATAATAATCAAAATAATACAACAGTGGTTCAAAATGTTAAATCTCCAGTTGAACAAGTGAAAGAACTAAAAGAACTGCTTGATATGGGTGCAATATCTCAAGAGGAATTCGATAAAAAGAAAAAAGAATTAATTGATTTATAGTATTATTTAAAAGTTTTAAATAATTAAAATATCTATTTTTTTAGATACGTTTTTAGATACGTTCTGCTAGGTTTGCCGAGTGCTACGGAGTGCTGCCAAGTGCAACCAAATGCCGAATTAACGAGCCAAGTGCTCCCAAAAGCTCCCAAAATCCCGAATACAAAAGGCCTTGTGGTAGTGGTAAGAAATATAAGAATTGTTGTGGAAAGTAGTTTAAAGCTCATATTTATGAGCTTTTTTTGATTCTAAGAATTGTATAAAATAATATAATAACATTACAAGTAAATAAGCATTAAAGAGTTATAGTTAATTATTTATTTTTTATGTTATAATTTTATTATTAAGAGGTTTATATGGAAACGTGGAAATTTGGAATAGATAATGATAATTTAATAGAATTGGTATTATTAGGTAAAAAAACCGCTACAACTTCTTTATATAATTTGGATTCTATACCAAAAAAAGGAGAGGAATCTATTATTTGCTTTAACAACGAAAAAGAGGCATGCATTATAAAAACAATAGATTATAAAATAATGAATTTTAATGATATGACCGATGCTTTAGCATCATTAGAAGGAGAAGGGGATTTATCACTTGATTATTGGATGAAAGTTCATTATGATTATTTTAAAACCATTGATTCAAATTTTAATAGCAACTCAAAAATAATATTTGAAACTTTTGAATTAAGTAAAAACCTAGTACAAGAAAGACTAGAATTAGGTAAAAAAATAGTATGTGAAAATTTGAATTTATTTAAAAATATTAAAGAACTAAATGAGATTAATTCAGGATTTAACAACACGTTATTTAGCGTAAATAATAAATTTGTTATTAAGGTATGTACAAATTATGAAGAAGAAAATAAATTTGATAATGAATATAATTTTTATTTAAATAATAAAGATAACAAAAATATTCCTAAACTTTATAAATATGATAATACAAAACAAATTATTAAATATAAATATGCTATTTTTGAAAAAATACCTGATCACACTTTGTATTATTATTGGCCAAAAATGACTGAATATCAAAGAGAGCTTATTATTAAAAAGTTAATGTATATTATGAAAGATTTTCATAAAAAAAGAAATAATTGTTATAACTGGTCTGATGAAATCATTTCCAAAATTAAAGATAATATAGCTTTAAATAAAAATAAGTTTAATAAAGAACAATATAATGTAATTCAAAAATCGTTTCTAAAATATAAAGAATATCTTCATGAAAGTTCTTTAGTTACTATTCATAATGATTTACACTTTGATAATATAATGTATAATAAAGGTAATTTAAAACTTCTTGATTTTAATGATTATCGAGTAGCTCCTATAGATTTTGAATTCAGAAAATTATACATATGTCAAGAAACTCCTTGGAAATGGGCAAACACAGAAGTAGATTCATATCAATTAGCAGATGATTATAAGAATATTTGGAAATATATTAAAAAATATTATGAAGAATTAAATAGTATTAAATATTTAGAGGAAAGAATGCTTATATATAAAATACTAAATATAACTAGCGTGTTAGAGCAAAATCATTCTAAAGAAACAATTGATACAATAGTAAAGGTGTCGATTAAATTAATAAATAAAGGAGGACAACATGAATAAATATATGTCTTTAGCAAGAAATCAAGCAATAAAGGGAATAGATAATAAGGAGGGAGGACCTTTTGGTGCGGTCATCGTAAAAGATGATAAAGTAATATCAGTTTGTAATAATACCGTAATAAAAGATAAAGATGCTACAGCTCATGCAGAGATTAACGCCATAAGACAAGCATGCAAAGTGCTTAATACTTATGATTTATCAGGTTGTGTTTTATACACCACTTCTGAACCGTGTCCTATGTGTGCAGCAGCTATAATATGGTCTAACATAACTAAGGTTTATTATGGAATAGATAGAAAACACGCTGAAGAAATGGGCTTTAGAGATAAAAAAATATATGATTATTTTAAAGATAAGAATCATTTAATAGATAAGAACCAAATAGATAAGGAAGAATGTGCCGTCGTATTTGAAGAATATGATGATGTTATATATTAAATAAAATGTTGTGTTATTATAACGCGACATTTTTTTATGTATTTAGACAATTTTATGCTATAATGAAAAGTAGGTGATAATATGGAAATAACGAATAACCAAATAATGGAAATTAAAGATAGATTTAATAATATATGGAGGCGTCTTTGACTCCGAAAACAAACTAAAAAGAATAAGAAAAATACAAGATAACATGTCTGATTCTTCGTTCTGGAGCAATCAAGAACAAGCTGAAAAAGAAACGAATGAGCTTAATAACTTAAGTGATTTGATAAAACCAGTACTAGTCTTGAAAGAAAAGATAGAGCAATTATCAGATTATGAAGAATTAATATCAATTGATGACGATGAGTTAATAAGAAGAGAGTATGAAGATTTATTTAAAAACATTACAAATGATATATCTTCTTTGGAAATAATAACTTATTTAGGTGAACCTTATGATAATATGAATGCTATATTTGAGATACATGCGGGAGCTGGTGGAACGGAAAGCTGTGACTGGGCTTCAATGTTATCTAGAATGTATGCTAAGTATTTTGATAAAAAAGGATATAAGTATGAAATTGTTGATGAACAGTCAGGAGAAGAAACAGGTATTAAGAGCATTACTTATATAGTTAATGGTAATTATGCATATGGATATTTAAAAAGTGAAAAAGGTGTTCATAGATTAGTTAGGTTATCTCCGTTTGATTCAAACAATAGAAGACACACTTCTTTTGCGGCAGTAGATGTAATTCCTGAGTTTGATGATAGTGTATGTGTTGAAATAGATCCTAATGATTTAAAAATAGATGTATATCGTAGTAGTGGAGCTGGAGGACAGGGAGTAAACACCACGGATAGTGCTGTAAGAGTTACTCATATACCAAGTGGTATAGTGGTTACTTGTCAAAATGAAAGAAGCCAAATAAAAAATAAAGAAATCGCAATTAAGATATTAAAAAGTAAGTTGTATCAAATTAAATTAAAAGAGCAGCAAGAAAAGATATCATCTATGAAAAGTGATCATAGTGGTATTGACTTTGGGTCACAGATAAGAAGTTATGTTCTACATCCTTATTCATTAATAAAAGATCATAGAACCAATTATGAAACATCAAATGTAGATAAGGTTCTTGATGGTAACTTAGACGACTTTATAGAAAACTATTTAAGAAAGGAGTAATTATGAGATTATTTGAAAACATACGAAAAAAACATTCTGATAATGTATTACAATTAGTAGAAAAAGCTCATTTGCTAAGAAGATACTTATACCTTGTTGTGGCAGTTCTTATTTATGCAGTAGCTTATAATTTGTTTTTCTCAAAAAACAATATAGTATATGGAGGGGTAAGTGGTATTTCAATAATTACTAAAAACGTAATAGATCCGTCACTTATGATTTTAATGTTAAATGTTGTATTCTTAACACTAAGTCTATTTTTGTTAGGTAAAAGACAAACTCTTGATTCGTTAGTAGGCTCATTACTATTTCCATTATTTGTAAAATTAACCGTTAATATAGACAGTTATATATCAATTGATAATAGTAATTTGTTATTAATAACGTTGATAGGTGCTGTAGGTTTAGGCTTTGCATCAGGTATTGTATTTAAGACAGGGTTTACCTTAGGAGGAACAGACATTCTAAACCAAATAGTATCTAAATATTTCAAAATATCTATAGGAACTTCAATGATGTTTACAGATGGACTGATAGTTTTAGCTGGTGGTTTCTTCTTTGGATGGACCAGAGTAATGTATGCAATGATAGTTTTATATATTATAAATATAATGGTAGATAAGGTAGTGTTAGGTATATCAAATAATAAAGCAGTATACATAACCACTTCAGAAGATGCTGCCATACGTGATTATATAATAGATGAACTAAAACTTGGCGTAACATTGGTTGAAACCAAGGGTGGATACTTAGGAAAAAAACAAGAAATGATAATGTGCGTGGTGCCAACATCAGATTATTTCAGACTGGATGAGGGAATAAAACAAATAGATCCCACAGCTGTTATTTTAGCAACTGATGCATATCAGACATCTGGTACTTATGGAAGAAAAGGAAGGGATAAATAATGGAGTTTATTAAATTTATCAATGTAGAAAAGACCTATAAGAATGGTGTTAACGCAATATATAACTTAAACTTGGACATAAAAAAGGGAGATTTTGTATTTGTAATAGGAGCTTCTGGTTCTGGTAAATCCACATTAATTAAGATGCTATACAGAGAAGAAAGACCTACGCATGGTGAAATAATGCTGGGTGGAATAAACGTTGCTAAGGTTAAGAATAGTAAGGTTTATAAACTGCGTAGAAAGATAGGAATAGTATTTCAGGATTATAAATTACTAACAAAGCTTACGGTTTATGAAAACGTTGCTTTTGCACTAGAAATGTTTGGATTACCAACGGATGAGGTTAAGAAAAAAGTTTTAAAAGCTCTTGAACTTGTAGGATTAAAATCAAAGGCAAAAAGCTATCCAACCCAATTATCAGGAGGAGAACAGCAACGTGTTGCAATAGCAAGAGCAATAGTTAACTCTCCAAAACTATTAATTTGTGATGAACCTACTGGTAATCTAGATCCAGATACTAGTTTAGAAGTAATGAGAGTTATTGAAAAGATAAATGATTTAGGAACCACCGTTGTTATGGCAACGCATGATAGAGATATGGTTAACAAGATGAAAAAAAGGGTTGTTATGTTAGACAATGGTAAGTTAGCTAGAGATTATGAGAAAGGAAGCTATGATATTCATGAAGTTAATTAGAATGTTTGGACGTAGCGTCCGTGATGGTTTTAAGAGTGTTGGTAGAAACTTTAGTTTGTCAGTAGCTTCTATCTCGTGTATTACAATAACATTATTAATAGTAGCAGTAGCGTTAGTAGCATCATACAACGTAGAAAATGTTACAAAGCTAGTAAAGGAAGATTTTACAATAGTTGCTTTTGTAAATACTACGGCAAGTGAAGACCAAATAGCAGAATTACAGGAAAACATAAAACAAATAAATAATGTTGAGTCTGTTGAACATCAAACTAAAAAACAGATTGCACTAGAAATGAAAGATACGTCAGAACAACTATCTTCAATAATAGATACTTGGTCTGATGAGGATAATCCTTTATATGACACATTATTGGTAAAAGTAAAAGATTCTAAAAAAATATCAGAGACTGCAAAAGCAATTCAAGGAAATGAATTAATAAGTGAAGTTAAATATGGTCAAGGAATGGTAGAAGAACTATTAACCGTATTTAGTGCTATAGAAAAAGGTATGATAATAGCAATGATAGCTTTAGTATTAGTTACTTTATTCTTAATAACAAATACAATAAAGATTACTATCTTCTCAAGAAAAAGAGAGATAGAAATAATGAGATTAGTGGGAGCATCAAACTTCTCTATTAAACAACCGTTTGTTATAGAAGGTTTTTGCTTAGGATTTCTAGGATCAATAATCCCAATAGGTATAACATTATATGGCTATTCAGCATTATATAAACACTTTGGTGGAGAATTTTTTTCACAATTCTTAAAACTTGTTCCAGCTGAACCATTCATATATATTGTTTCATTAATATTATTAGTAATAGGAATTGTTGTTGGTATGTTTGGTAGTTACAGAGCAGTAAGAAAGTATTTAAAGATATAATGAAAAAGTATTTAATTGTATTATTACTATCATTAACCTTACTAATTCCAACAACAATATATGCTAAAGAAAAAACAATTGCTGAATGGGAATCAGCACTAAGCAGTGAGGAGCAAGCTTTAGCTGATACAAACAATAAGAAAGCACAAACTCAAGCTCAGATAAAAGCAACAAAGGATAAGATTAATTCAATTTATGCTCAAATGGCTGAGGTTCAAAATGATATTCAGAAAAAAACTGATGAGAGTAATCAACTTCAAGCTGATATTAAAACTAAGAATGAGCAAATAAAAGACTTAATGAGATATTATCAAGTATCATCTTCAGGTTCTGCAATGCTTGAGTACATAATGGGTGCTGAATCTATTACCGATTTGGTATACCGATTATCAATAACAGAACAAATAACTGCATATAATAAAAAGACTATAAAACAAATGAATGAAATGATAGCGGAAAACGAGAAGATAAAGGCATCATTAGCAGCAAAGAAAGAAGAACTAGCATCATTGCAAAGCCAAATGTCTAGTCAGTTAGCATCTCTAAATAATGATGCAGCATCATTAGTAGATGAAGGTATGACGATTGAAGAGTCTATTAAAGATATGAAAAACACCATATCATATTTAAAAAACTTAGGATGTAAAACTAATGAGACGCAAACTACTTGTTTAAATAGAATATATGGTAATAGTGGTGGTTATTTGCCTTCTGGTACTACTTTCTTTAGACCAACTACCACAGGTAAAATATCAAGTAATTATGGAGCTAGAGATTTATGGGGATCATATGATTTCCATCCAGCCATAGATATAGCAATGGCTACAGGAACCCCTGTTTATGCGGTAGCTACTGGACGTGTGGCTAAAGTAAAAGTTACTCCGTCAGCATCTTGTGGTATTCAAATAGTAATTCATCATCAAATAAATGGAAGCTATTATACGTCGTATTATTGCCACTTATCTAGTGTAAATGTAAGTGAAGGAGAACTTGTAACAAGTAGTACAATAATAGCAAAATCGGGTAATACTGGTGATTCATCAGGCCCACACTTACATCTTGCCTTAACTACGGGAAGATGGTATACCGATTATTATAATTATTATGGATCTGGTGGATTTATAGATAGATCATTTGATCCAACAGAAGTAATTGTATTTCCTGCTTTAGGAAGTAGTTATAGTAATAGATAAAGAAGATATTATTTATATCTTCTTTTTATGTTAAAAATATTATTTTAGGTAATACTATAAAAGGTGATATTATGAATAAGAATGAACGCTTTTTACCGATATTATTAGGAAGTGATAGAAATGTATATGGAATGGCATATGCATTTAATAAACAATACAATATAAAATCCATAGCACTAGGTAAATCAAATTCTAGAGAAACAATGTATAGTAAAATATTAACCATAATAAAAGAACCCAGCCTTGAATCAACTGATGTTTTTATAAAAACATTACTAGATTTAAAAAAGCAATACTTGGATACCAATTTAATTTTAATTGCATGTAGTGATATATATATGAAACTAGTTATTAATAATAAAGAATTATTAGAAAATAGTTATATTATTCCTTATGTTAATAAGGAATTAATGAATAAACTAGTCTTAAAAGACAATTTCTATAAAATATGTGATAAATACAATTTGAAGTATCCTAAAACAGAAACTTGTAATTATTATAATTACAAAGAGTATAATCCGTCATTTAATTATCCAATTATTATTAAACCATCTAATACCACTGAGTATTGGAAATGTAATTTTGAAGGTAAAAACAAAATATATATATGTAAAGATAATAAATCTTTTTGGGATATAACTTCTAAAATTTATAATACCAATTATAAAGATACACTAATAGTGCAAGAATACATTCCGGGTAATGATACTTATTTAAGAGTTCTAAACGCTTATGTTGATACTAATAACAAGGTGACGTTCATGGGCTTGGGACAAGTATTATTAGAAGAAAAAGAGCCAAAAGAAATAGGTGATTATGGCTCTATAATAACAACATATAACAAAGATTTGTTTAATAAAATAAAACAATTTTTAGAAAGTATAAAGTATGTAGGTTATGCAAATTTTGATTTTAAAATAGACCCTAGGACTGGTGAATATGTATTGTTTGAAATAAATTTAAGGCAGGGAAGGAGTTCTTCTTTTACAACTGTTAGTGGTTATAACATAGTCAAGTATTTAATAGATGATGTAATATATAAAAAGCATAGAAAAATAGAATATTTAAATAATGAACACGTATGGACCGTAGTACCTAAAAAAATATTAAATACTAAACTTCAAAATATTAAATTAATAAACAAAATTAATGGTTTGTATAAAGATAATAAGGTTACTAATATATTTTTTTATAAGAAAGATATGACTATAAAGAGATTTTTTAACGTATTAATACTAATGTACAATACTGAAAAAAGATATAATAAATATTATAAAAAATAAGAAAACCAGTTATCTGATTTTCTTATTAAAATAATCTAATATTATAGTTGTTTCTATATATAAAGGATCTATAAATTTATCCCCTAACTTAAATGCTTTCTTTAATATTGATAGTTCCGTACATCCTAATATTACATATTTATCTTTAGCATCTCTAACTATTTCGTTCCATAGAGAAATATCAACGTTCTTACCATTTTTAACATAGTCATAAATCACACTCATTACCTTGCTTTGTATATCAGTATTGGGCACTTCATAATTGATATTATATTTATCGCACGCATCTTGATATAATCTTGTATTAATAGTACCCGTGGTCGCTAAAACATATACTTCTTTAATGTTGTTATCATTTAAATACTTAACGGTATCATCCACTAAACTAAGCACTGGTATGTTAACACTTTCTTGTACCTCTTTATGAAAATAACAAGAGGTGTTACAAGGGATTGCAATCATTTTACATCCTAGACTTTCTAACTTTTTAGCATCTTCTATTAAATAATCTAATGGGCATTCTTTATTATTGTCTAATATATAACTTGTTCTGTCCGGTATGCCGGCATGATTAAATATTATCATGTTTAAGTGTTCTTGGTCGTTATTTACCAAAGTATTATCTATTATCATATCATAAAAATACGCACTAGCTTTTGAACCAACACCACCAATAATTCCTAGAGAATCCTTCATATCATATCCCTCTCTTTTCACATAAAAATTATATCATTTTTAATATAATTAGTCATTATTAAACAATAAAAATGTAAAAAAATTGGTTAAAATATAATTTGTTATTATATTTTTTGTTATTTATGACACAATTTATATAGAATAGAAATTGTAAGGTGGTAAACATTTATGAAAAAATCAAAAAAAATAGCAATAATATTAAGTGTTGTAATAATTTTAGTAGCAATTATACTTTTATTAATAAAATTTAATACTAAAGAATCAGAAACGAAACTCAGCAATTTAAGAATGGAGCTTTCTGATGGCAATAAGATAGAATTTAAAACTACAAGTGATGTAACTTCTTATAATAAATCTTTAAAAATAATTAATGATGGTAAGGCAATGTTATCATATGATTTGATTTTAAATGATGTAATTAATCAATTTGATTCATCAGATTTATTATTAACAGTAAAGTGTACTGAAACAGATTTAAATGGAAAGAAAAAGACTTCTTTGTCTAGTACGTGTAGAACTTTAACTAATGTTCCGGTAGCGCAGTTGTTACCAAGTATATTGGATAATGTATATATTAATGCTAATAGCATTCAAAAATATGAATTTATTTTTGAATCCAAAACATTAGATAAAAAGTTTAGTGCCAAAATAAAATTAAAAGAAAATAAAATATATAATGTAAACGTAACTACTAGTACTGGCGGTAAAACATTTGGTTATGGAAAATATGCAGAGGGTGAAGAAATAATTTTGATGGCTATTCCTGATGAAGACAATACATTTGATGGATGGTATCTTGATGATAAATTAGTTAGCACATCTGCAACATATAATTTAACAGTAGATAAAAATTATGATTTTTATGCAAAGTTTTCTTTAAGTGTTGAAAAAACAGAAGAAAAAACACAGTCTAAAGTAATTACTGTACAAAATTCAGAAACTAATAAAACAAGTAATAGTGAATCCGAAACAACAAATGAAACTGATTCTAGACCTAAGATCAGCGTATTAATTGATGGGGATGGAAGTGTAAGTGGAACCGGCAAATTTAATTTAAATGAAGAAACAACCTTACGAGCTAAATCTAAAATAGGATATACATTTGATGGATGGTATCTTGATGATGAGTTAATTAGTACATCTCCTAACTATAAAATTAAAGTTACCAATTCAATGCAGTACAAAGCAATATTTAAAAAATTAGCTTTTGAACAATATGATATAAATTAT
>CAZBUA010000022.1:1675-10306 GCA_964494975.1 uncultured Muribaculaceae bacterium | reverse complement strand
GGCCGTAGTGTTTAAATCATTACCAAATAATACCATGGTTGCACCAACAACTTCATACCCACTGTTTTTTAATAATAATGCTGAAACTGAAGAGTCTACTCCCCCACTCATTCCAACTAAAACTTTTTTCATATAAATCACCATGTAAATTATAACATAAATTATATAATACTCGTAAATAATTTTAATAATAATGGTGTTAGGTATGAATCAATTAGAGTGCATATTATTATAAGAATAATACTTATAATAAATGATAATAAATATTTACCTAGAAACGTTTTAAAATTAAGATTATCTTTTTTTATAAATGCTTTAATAAATTTAATTGATGTATTTATAGCAAAAAAAGATAAAAATACATATATTAATATGTTAATAATTTGCATTGGAAATACATATAGTATGATTCCTAATATTCCCTTTATTTTATATTTAATTAAAATACTTGATAAAGTAACAGATAACATAAAACCTTTATAAAACATTATAAATATTATTCCTAAAACACCTATAACTGATAATCCTAAAATAAAAATAATAATCAACCATGCTGTATTACTTATTAAGTTTTCCTTAAAAACATTAAATCCAAATATGTCAGATGATAAATTCTTAACACTAGAAAAAAAGGTGGTAACCTGATTTGTTAATAAAACCTTATCATCTTTTGATATAAAGTTAATAAATAATGATCCTATTATCATTCCTATTAAAAATAGGATAATAATAAATCTTAATAAATGTTTTTCTTTTTTTATTGTTTCATTTAAATAACGTATTAATTTCTTCATATTGTTCTCCCTAATTAACTATATTAAATAAATTATATTTTATTACTTTTAATTTAATGATTATTGTATTATAATTATACTGAGGTGAATAATGGTGAGCAAAAGAAAAGAAGAACATAAGAAAAAAAAGAAATTAAAGATTAACTGGGGTAAGATTTTAGTATGGTGTGCTTTAATAGCAATGGTAGGTACTGCTATAATGGCAATATTATCTCCAATGCTATCTAATTAGAATACGGTCGTATTCTTTTTTTTATTTAATATAATTTAATATGGATACTAATAAAGAAAAAGCCAAGTTAATTGATATTCAAATAGTGGTTACAACCATGTTTATATTTGCATTGATAATATCTATTTCTTTGGCTTATGATAAAAAGCAAAACTTATTAAAAGAAGAAGGTATTTATACTAATAAAGAAGCACAGATGGTTGCTCTTTTTCAAAGCATCATTGTGGTTTTAGGAGCAATTGCGTTTTTATATGTTGTATATAAACAATATTCTATATCAAAAGAGCAAAAGGATGATGATGAAAATGATTTATTTATACAAACAGGCATTGCCTTTTTCTCTGTTGTTACTGCTTTAATTGGATTATTTATAATAATTAAAAACATTAATAAAAGCTTAAACATATCAGAAATAGAAACAATATAAAAAGGAAAAAGGACTTATGTCCTAATTTTCCCCTTCTTCTAACATGGAAGTTACAAGTATTCCATATCCCTTTGTTGGTTCATTTACAACCACGTTAGTAACAGCTCCAACTATTTTATCATTCTGAATAATTGGCGATCCACTCATTCCTTGAACAATACCACCAGTTTTATTTATAAGAATACTATCAGTTATTTCAAATAATATGTTTTTATTGCTATCTAAGTCATTGTTTACTTTGATAATATTAATATCATATTCTTTTTTTATGTTATCTTCTAGAACGGTTATTATTTTAGCAGCTCCTAACTTAATATCTTTATAGTCTGCTACCTCATATAGTTTTTGAGTATCTATATCTCTTTCATAATTACCAAATACTCCTGATTTAGTGTTTTCAAATATGTTCCCATACACATCATTTTTATCAACACTAGCATTCTTAGCGCCTGGCTCACCTCTTATACTCTTTTCTATGGAAGTTATACTTGAGTTATATATCTTTCCATCTTTTACGTTTAACATCACCTGTGAGCCTGATTCTACTATCTCATGACCTAAAGCACCATATAATTTTGTTTTAGGATCAATATATGTTAGTGTACCAATACCAGAAATCATGTCTTTTACATACAATCCTGTTTTTAACGTTCCATCTTCATTTACTAAATTTAAAGTCGTGGTTTCTTTCTTACTATTTCTTACATAAACCAGTTTTAAACTTCTTTGATTACTATCCTTAATGGCGTTAACAAACTCATCAATACTACTTATGTTTTTATTATCAACATTAATTATGGTATCTCCCTTTTCTAGATTAGCATCCTTTCCTGGATAACCATCACCTATCTTATAAAAACCTGATATTATTATTCCTTTATTATTTATCTGAAGACCAATTGTTTCTCCTCCAGCTACTATATATTTAGAATAAGCTAATACACTTTGTGGCATAATAAATGTAGCAACTAAAACAATTGCTAATAAACTTTTAATTTTTTTAAACATTTTTATGCTCCTTTGTAATTCGAATTACATTATTATAATGGTTTTTAATTTAATAATAATAAGTGAAAAAAATTGGTAACAAAAAAACTAGCTATAAAGCTAGTCCCATAAATTTTTTGGATACTTTCCTTCATCAATCATTCTGTTTATTGCACTTACTAAATCTGCTTTATCTTCCTTATATGTTACTCCATACCATTTAGCATCAGTATCAAGCACTTTAACATTTATTTTACCCTCTTCAATTCTTTTAAACACACTCATTGGTATTAAGAATTCACACTTATCTAAACTATCCTTATTTTTTTCAAAAAATTCTTTCATTTCACTTTCTAAATAATCAAATATACTAGGTTGAAATCCAAAGAAGTTCATTGATACTAAATCATTACCATTAACTTCGAAAGGTTTATTTGAATCTTCTAGTGGTGTTGCTATTATCTTATTACCTACTTTTTCTATTGAGCTTTCAATTAAACTTGTAAGATAATCATTTTTATCTTTATTGCATATGCCACGTTTAACAGAACCATTCTCTGTCATGGTATTTTTAACATTATATCCAATCATAGCATATTCATCATCATTGTGATCTTCATTAAAAAAATTATTTATTTTATTATATGGATCAAATCCATAAAAATCATCAGCATTAATAACTGCGAAAGACTCTTTTACTACGTCTTTACAAGCTAATATAGCATGTGATGTTCCCCAAGGCTTAATCCTTGTTTCTGGTATATTAACAAATGATGGCACGTTATCTATTTTTTGAAAAACATACTCAACTTTTATTTTAGATTCAATTCTTTTACCAATTGTTTCTCTAAATAAATCATAATTTTCTTCTTTAATAATAAATACTACTTTGTTGTACCCAGCTTTAATAGCATCATATACGGAATAATCTAATATGAATTCCCCGTTAGGCCCTACTGGTTCCACTTGTTTTAGACCACCAAATCTTGATCCCATTCCTGCTGCCATAATTACTAATGTCATATTATTCTCCTTTTTCAATGGTAAAATCTTCTTCTTTGCCATTCTCATTAATTATTTTATTTACGTTTTCTTCTGCTTTTTTAAGCTTGTTAGAACATTCTTTAGCTAGTTTCATAGCTTCAGTATATTTATCAATAGCAGCATCTAAGTCTACTTCCCCCTCTTCTAATTCACTTACTATCTTTTCTAACTTGCTTAGACTTTCTTCAAATTTTACTTCTTTCTTTTCCATTATTTCTCCTCCAACACTTTTGCGTTTATGTTACCATCTAACAAATTAATATTAATAACATCATCTTTATTAAGTGTGTTTATACTATTAATACACTTATTATCCTTTTTTATTATAGCATATCCTCTTTTTAAGTTATTAAGTGGGTTTAATATTTCTAACTTTTCTATTAAATGATTAGTTTTGTTTATTTTTTCTTCATAGATAACCTTTGGATTTTTAAATACAAAACTATTTAAAATAACCTCTAATTTAGAATTATTTGTATATAATATAGCGTTTATATTAGAACTTAACTTATCAATTAAGTTATCTAGCTTTTGTTCTTTTATTTCATACATACCAAGTGGATTTTTAAGTACGTAGCTATCTTTTAACTTAATTAATCTTAATTTATTATTTTCTATTTTATTTAGTATGTTACTATTTAGTCTACCCTTAAAATTATCTATTTCAAGTAATAAATCAGATAATTTAGGTACCGCTCTTTCAGCTGCTCCAGTAGGAGTTTCAGCTCTCATGTCCGCTACAAAATCGCTAATTGTAAAGTCTATTTCATGACCAACACCACTAATTATAGGAGTGTTACAATTCTATATAGCTCTAGCTACTATCTCTTCGTTAAAGGGCCATAAATCTTCTATTGATCCTCCTCCCCTACCAAGAATAATAACATCTAAGCCATAATCATCAGCTTGCTTTATCTTTTTTACTATGTCATCTTTAGCTAGTTCCCCTTGAACTAAAGATGGAAAAAGAATTGTTTTACATATTGGAAATCTTCTTCTAATAGTAGATAATATATCTTTTACTGCCGCTCCGGTAGGAGCTGTTATGATTCCTACGCTCATTGGTACTTTAGGTATTAGCTTTTTATGACTTTCATCAAATAAGCCTTCTTCACCTAACTTCTTCTTTAATTGTTCAAAAGCAATGTATAAATTTCCGACACCATCTTCCATTAAGTCTTCTACGTATATTTGATAGTTTCCGGTAGCTTCAAATACACTTATCTTACCCTTAACTAATACCTTCATACCATCTTCTGGTACAAACTTTAGTTTAGAAGCATTAAAGCTAAACATAATGGCGTTTAATCTTGATGTTTCATCCTTTAAAGTAAAATAGAAATGTCCCCTAGTATGTGCTTTAAAATTAGATATTTCTCCTTTTAAATATACCTCTTGTAAGTTATTATCATTATCTATTCTATATTTAATATATCTAGTAAGTGCTGTTACACTTATATATTTATCATCCATTTAATCACCTACTTTTTACATATATTTATTATAACATATTAAGGTCAATTATGTTATTATATTTATGGTAATCTTTATGAATTAAGAAAACTTAATTAATTAGAATATAAAAAGCTAAGAATTATTTCTTAGCTTTTTTATAACTTTTACTATAAACTTTAGATACCTTGTGCGGCACTACTTTTCTTCCACTTTCATTATGTAAATTGATAGTACTATCATAGCTTAAATCTATATAATTATCATCAGCATCATGATAATTATATTCTCCCATATATTTCTCAAAATCTTCATTAAATTTATTATCATTAAATTTTATATTATTACTTTGTAATAATTTTGCAGTTTTTTCATTTAGCCAATCAATTCTAGCTTCAAAAAATTTGAAATTTGTAAAAGGAAATTTGTTATTGAATTTTATTGATTGATCAAGATAATTATTTATGAATTTTTTTCTTGCAAAAAAAACTTTTTCATCATCCATAAAGTAATAAAGATCATTACAACATTCACATGCATAGTTTAAATAGTATCCATCATAATCACCACATAAAAGGGTTGTAAAACAATTTATTACTGCGGTTTCTATATCTTTAGCACAATCTTTATCAAATCCCTTTTTATGGCAAACTTTATATAATTCTTCTGATGATGCTAACCAGTTATAATTAGAGGTTTTACTTTGTTCAACTATTAAATTTCTAAGTTGCTTATCGCTTATTTTAACAATATCTCCACTCCAGGTAACAACGCGAAATAATTTTTCTTTCATAAGTTCCTCCTTTAATCAGTTATTATACATTAAAATATTTTATCAAGCAATATAATGTTGCTTTTATTTTGTTAATATTTTATTATATTTATGGTGATATTTATGAATGAAGAAAACTTAATTAATTATTATAATAAATTTAATGAGGATAAAAGACTAGATCATAGACATGGTATTGTAGAATATACTACTACCATGAAGTACATTACTAATATATTGAATAATATTAAAGATCCTAAAGTATTAGATGTAGGTGCTGGAACTGGTAAGTATTCATGTGCTTTAAGTGATATGGGTTATGATGTTACTGCTATTGAATTAGTTAAACATAATTTAATGACTTTAAAAGCTAAAAATAAGGCTATTAAGGCTTATTTAGGTAATGCTACTAATATTTCTATGTGTGAGGATAATTCATTTGATATGGTGCTTTTATTTGGACCATTGTATCATTTGATAAGTAAGGAAGATAAAATAAAAGCATTAACGGAAGCTAAAAGAGTTGTAAAGGATGATGGATACATATTAGTTAGTTATTACATGAATGAATACGCCATAATAACTCATGGATTTAAAGATAATAATATATTAGATGCTATTAAGAATAACGAAATAGATAAAGACTATCATATTACTCCTAAAGATACTGATTTGTATAGTATGGTTAGGTTAGATGATATTGATGAGTTAAATAATATAACTAATTTAAAAAGAGTTAAAATATTAGCTCAGGATGGTCCATCTGATTACATAAGACCAATAATAAATAAAATGGATGATGAAACGTTTAATACATACTTAAAATATCATTTACACACTTGTGAAATGAAAGAATTACTTGGTGCTTCTAGTCATGTGTTAGACATAATAAAAAAGGCTCTGTAAAGAGTCTTTTTATCTATTCTTTTTCTTCATGATATACTTTATCAAGAACGCCATTAATCATGTTCTTAACTTTGTCATCAGAATATTTTTTTGATAATTCTACGGCTTCGTTAATCGCTACTATTTCAGGTGTGTCAGTATATAATAATTCATATATTCCCATTCTTAAAATTGCTTGATCAGTTAGTCCTAATCTATTAATGGTCCACTCTTTTAAATATTTATTTGCAATTTTATCAATACTTTCTTTATTATCAAGAACACCATTAACGGTTTCTTTAACAAAATCATTATCTATCTCTAAATTATCTTTAATAACCTCATTCAAATCATAATCTAACTTACTGTTTTGATACATAAAGATTTGATACAATATTGTCATAATAACCGTTCTAGCTTCATTTCTATTCATATATATACCTACTCTCCAAACTTATTCATTATTTTTTTTCTAAGTTCATCAGTAGTAACTAAAGCACAAAATGCTAAGTAGTTCTGATCTACCTTAGTAAAATTATCATTTAATATTATTTGATATTTTTCTAGTAGTGAAAATTCACTTTCATTAATGGTATGTTTTGTTACCCTACTTATGTATAATATTGTGATATTATCAAGTACTTGTAGTAACAGTTTTGATGACTCATCATTAAACAAATCATTAATTACGGCATCAAAATCTTCAAAATACATTCTTTTAATAACAACGTTTTCATTTAATCCCTTGCTTATAATTAATTGCTTTAATAAAGATATTATTAAGTTATAATTATAATAACCACACCTTACTTGAATAACTTTATCTCCTATGTTTTCATTAATGGTTTTAGGAATTATTATTCTGGAATCATTAATATCCATGTTCTGAATTTTTTCTGCTACCATGTTACATATTGCATTATTAAATCCGATATGAACGTCTGAGGAATTAAATATTACCTCAGTAATAGCTTTATACAAGTTAATTTCATAGAAAGACTGATTGCTTTCTTTTAACATTCCAGATATGTATAAGACACCATTATTTATTATGTAATAATCTAATCTGTTGACATTATTATATTGAAGAGTTATATATTTTATCTTGCTAGCAAACTTATTAACTATGTTTACTAAGTCTTTAGGCTCTAAATATCCTAAATTTAAACATGCAATAAAATACTTTCTTAAATAATTAAACTCATCTTCATCATACTTAGCACCATTAGAAGTCATTGCTTGTTCAACAATAGCTTTTATTGGTATTTTAATATTGTTATCTTCTTCCATACATTTCACCAAACCTTACTTTTTATCCATTTCTTTTTTTAAATCATATAAAACGTTTAAAGCTTCCATCGGAGACACCTCAAGAGGGTTTATACAATCCAATTTCTTTTTAATTATATCATATTTATTATCAGTTTGAATATTTTCTTCTAAATCCATGCTAATTTGATTAACTACCTCATGTTTTTTACTATTTTTTTCATAAGTATTTAATATTTCATCAGCTCTTTTTATTAAAGCATCTGGTAAGTTAGCAAGTTTTGCTACATGAATACCATAGCTCTTATCAACACTGCCATCTTTTATCTTATGAAGAAAAGTAATTGTTCCGTTTTCTTCAGTAGCACTTACGTGTACGTTTTTAATATGTTTTTTATGAGTTTCTAACGAAGTTAATTCATGATAATGAGTAGAAAACAAAGTAATAGCTTTTATATTATCATGCAAATATTCAATTATTGCTTGTGCCAAACTCATACCATCATAAGTTGCGGTACCACGTCCTAACTCATCAAATAATATTAAACTATGTTCGGTAGCTCCCTGGATTGCATTATTAGCTTCCATCATTTCTACCATGAACGTAGATTCTCCAGAAACCAAGTCATCTGATGCTCCTATACGGGTAAATATCTTATCAAATACTGGTATTGTAGCTTCATCTGCTGGAACAAAACATCCTATTTGAGCCATTATTACGATCATTGCCATCTGTCTCATATAAGTAGATTTACCAGCCATGTTAGGG
>CAZBUA010000022.1:0-1613 GCA_964494975.1 uncultured Muribaculaceae bacterium | reverse complement strand
AACTCACTTTTTAATACCTTCTCTACTACTGGATGCCTACCATTAATTATACGTACTTTTTTATCGTTAATAAGTACCGGTCTTACGTAGTTATTAGACTCAGTTACGGTTGCAAAAGATTGCATAACATCTAGTGTTGCTACAACCTTAGAAGTAAGCTGAATGGTTGGTATTAATTCTTTTACTTTATTTCTAATATCACAAAATAAAGTATATTCAATATTTATTATTTTTTCTTCAGCGCCAAGAATCATGGCCTCTTTTTCTTTTAATTCAGGAGTTATGAATCTCTCACAGTTAGCTAAAGTTTGTCTTCTTTCATAACCATATTCTTCTTTTACTTGTTTACTATTTCCCTTAGACACCTCAATATAATATCCAAAGATACGGTTGTAACCTACTTTTAAATTCTTAATCTTAGTTCTTTCTCGTTCTTCATTTTCTAACTTTGCAACAAAGTCTTTACCACCACGTCTAGCACTCTTTAACTCGTCTAAATCTTTATTATATCCATCTTTTATTAAATATCCTTCTTTTATTCCTAAAGGTGGGTCTTCATAAATACTACTATCTAGAAAATTATATAGATCTTTTAAATCAACTATATCAGTATTAAAACCTAATTCTTTAATTATTTCTTTAATTCTTGGTAATACTTTAATAGATGCTTTAAGTTGTAGTAAGTCTCTTGCATTAGCACTACCAAAGGCTACTCTTCCTGCTAAACGTTCTAAATCATATACTTCATTTAATAAATCTTTAAGTTCATCTTTTATTAAGAATTGCTCTAATAATTTAGATACCATATCATATCTTTCATTTATTAAATTTATATCTACAAGTGGGTTCTCAATCATGGTTTTAAGCATTCTAGAACCCATTGCGGTCTTGGTTTTATCAAGTAACCATAATAATGAATAAGTTCTTTCTTTAAGCCTTAAACTCTCTGTTAACTCTAAGTTTCTTTTTGTATGAATATCCATTTTTAAATACGTTCTATAATCCTTAACAATTACTTCTTGTAATTGATCTAAGCTTCTCTTTTGCGTATCTACTAGATAGTTTAGTAGTGTTGTAATTGATGTTATTAATCTAACATCATCTACCATTTTATATAAGTGTTTATAATTATCAAGCTCTTCTATATTTTCCTGAAATGATATTACAATACCATACTTACTTCTTAATGCGTCAGTAATTCTAGGATCAATATTACCATTAATGACTATTTCGGTAATACCATCATTTACAATTTCATTAATTATTTTATTTATATCATATTCTACTAGAACCGAGTTAAACTCGCCAGTAGATAAATCTGCATATGATAGTGAAAAACAATGATTTAAATCTTTTAAAGCACCAATAAAATTATTACTTTTAGAATCTAACATCTCATCATTCATAACGGTACCCTTAGATACTATTTGAATAACATCTCTTTTAACTAATCCTTTAGCAAGCTTAGGGTCTTCAACTTGTTCACATATAGCAACTTTATATCCCCTATCAATAAGTTTATCAAGGTATATATTAACAGCATGATGAGGAACACCACACATCGGTATTCTTTCATCTAATCCAGCATTTTTACCTGTTAAAGTAAGTTCTAA
>CAZBUA010000021.1:0-10398 GCA_964494975.1 uncultured Muribaculaceae bacterium | reverse complement strand
GTTAATCTTTGGATTGATAACATTAATATTATTTTTAGTACTTCCACAAGTAGGTAGTGCTTTAACAACGTTAAGTAAAAATTTACCAGATGGTTTTGATTGGCTAAAGAACAATTTAGAACACTTATCAAAATCATATCCAGAACTAAGTGATAAGATTTCTCAATTAGATTATAAACAATTAATAGGTGATGCTTTTTCTTCGTTTGGTAGTATTTTAACAATCGCTATCGCCTTTGTTAAAAAGACGGTGTCAAGAGCGATTACGTTCTTTGTAGGATTGGTACTTTCAATATACATCCTTGCTGATAAAGAAGGCTTAGCTACAAGAAGTAAAAGGGTGTTAACAGCATTATTTAATGATAATGTTGTAGGCCAGATTATTAAGATAGTAAAGTTAACAAATGAATCTTTTTCTAGATTTATAACTGGTCAGTGTCTCGATGCATTCTTATTAGGTATAATATTTTTCATATGTATGAGCATATTAAAAATGCCATATGCTTTAGCTATATCAGTATTATTATCAACAACTGCTTTAATACCTTTTGTAGGAGCTTTTATTACGTTAGCGGCAGGAGCCATTTTAATAGCGGTTACTGATCCAATTAAAGCGTTATGGTACGTAGTAATGTTCTTTGCACTACAGTTCTTTGATGATAACGTAATGAACCCTAGAGTGGTTGGCAAGCACGTAGGATTACCACCATTAATTGCTTTAATAGCGGTAGTTATAGGTGGATCTATCTTTGGATTTTTAGGAATGATAATAAGTGTTCCTTTAGCATCTATAATTTATACTTTGTTTAAAGAATTTATAGATGATAGATTATCTAAAAAAAATACTAATAATGTTAATAAATAATATTGACTTTTATAAATAAAAAATATATAATTTAATTATAAGTAGTAACGATTACTATTTAGAGGTGATTATGAGATATTCAAAACAAAGAGAAGAAATACTTAAGGTAGTTCAAGAAAGTTGTGATCATCCTGATGCTAATACTATTTATATTAGGATTAAGGATGTTATTCCAAACGTTAGCTTGGGTACTGTTTATCGTAATCTTGATACTTTATCTAAGAATGGTATTATTAAAAGAATACCAATGAAGGATGGAAATGATAGGTTTGATAAAACAATTACTAATCATAATCATATGTATTGTGAGAAATGTGGTAAGGTAATTGATATTGACTTAAGTTTAAACTCTAAGGAAATATTGAATATTGAACGAGAAACAGGCTTTAAAATTACAAATTGTAATTTTAAAATAAATGGTCTATGTGAAAAATGTAGAAAGGAAGAGGAAATATAAAATGGAACTAAAAGGATCTAAGACAGAAAAAAATTTAATGGAAGCTTTTGCAGGAGAAAGTCAAGCAAGAAATAAGTATACTTACTTTGCAAGCAAAGCTAAAAAAGAAGGATATGAACAAATATCAGCAATCTTTACAGAAACTGCTGACAACGAAAGAGAACATGCAAAAATGTGGTTCAAACTATTAAATGGAGGAGATATTCCTACAACTAGTGAATGCTTAAAACAAGCAGCAGCTGGTGAGAATTATGAATGGACAGACATGTATGCAACTTTTGCTAAGGAAGCTAAAGAAGAAGGATTTGATCATATAGCATTCTTATTTGAAGAAGTAGCTAAAATAGAAAAGACTCATGAAGAAAGATATTTAAAATTCAAAGGTAATGTTGATAATAACTTAGTATTTGAAAGAGGAGAAGAAAAAGTTTGGGTTTGTCGTAACTGCGGACACGTATATGTTGGAGATAAAGCTCCAGAAGTATGTCCTGTATGTAATCATCCACAAAGCTATTTTGAAATTAAGAAAGAAAACTATTAAAAAGTTTTCTTTTTTTTGTGTTATAATCTAGTAGGTGATTTAAATGAAGAAAAAATTAGATATTATATATGAGGATAAAAATATTTTGGTAATTAACAAACCAGCTGGTTTATTAACTATTTCTACTCCTAAAGAAAAAGAAAGGACTTTGTTTCATGAAGTATCTGACTATGTAAAAAAGAGTAATCCAAAAGCAAAGGTCTTTATAATACACAGGTTAGATAAAGATACTTCTGGTATTGTTATTTTTGCTAAAAGTCAAACAATAAAATTTAAGTATCAAAATAATTGGGATAACTTGGTACAAAAAAGAGGTTATGTAGCCGTTGTAAAGGGTAACTTAGATAAGAAGAAAGATACCATAAAATCATATTTAAAAGAGACTAAAACGTTTTTAGTTTATTCTACAAATGATCAAAAGAATGGTAAGTTAGCTATAACTGATTATGAAGTTATGAAAGAAAATAAATATTATTCAATGCTTAATATTAATATTAAGACAGGTAGAAAGAATCAAATAAGAGTACACATGAATGATATTGGTCATCCTATAATAGGTGATAAAAAGTATGGAAACGTTAAGAGCCCATTAAACAGGATGGGGCTTCATGCTAACGTTTTAGTAGTAACTAATCCAGTTACTAAGAAAAAGATGGAGTTTGTAGCTAAAACACCTAAATCTTTTGATATATTATTTGATAAACAATCATAATATATGTTATGAAAAATTTAAAGTTTTTAACATCTACTTTGGTAGCGCATAGAGGATATTATAATAATAAGACAGGTATTCCAGAAAATTCTATATTAGCATTTAAAATGGCTGTAAAGTATGGTTATATTATTGAGTTAGACGTACATCTTTTAAAAGATAATAATATTGTTGTGTTTCATGATGATAATTTAAAAAGAGTATGTGGTGTAAATAAAAATATTAATGATTGTACTTATGATGATATAAAGAAATTAACTTTATTTAATACAAAACAAAGAATACCATTGCTTAAAGACGTATTAAATGAAGTAAAGGGTAAAGTCCCTTTATTAATTGAGACTAAGTATTATCCTAAGTATGGAGTTTTAGAAGCTAACTTAATGAAGCTTTTAAATAATTATAACGGATTATATGCTATTCAATCTTTTTATCCAAAAAGTATTTATTGGTTTAAAAAGAATTATAATAATATTCCTAGGGGTATTTTATCAACCAGTATTAAAAAAGAAAACACGTTTAAGAACATTATCTTTATAAGGTCTTTAATAAATATTATAATAAGGCCTGACTTTATATCTTATAATGTGGAATTCATGCCTAATAAATATACTGATGATGTTAAAAAAAGTAAATTACTAATTGGCTGGATTATAAAGAATAAGAATGATTATGATAAATATAAAAACTATTGTGATAATCTAATATGTGAAAACATGAGAGATTATAAAAGACAATAGTTTTTTATTTTATTATTTATAGTAAATTAATGTATATATAAAAAGAATAGTTTTACACATTTTTATTTTATATGTTATAATTAGTTTATAGAATAGTGAGGTGCTATTTATATGGCTAAGAAAAAAACTTCGTCACGTAAGAAAAAAACAAAAGTACCAGTAGAAATATTTGGCATTTTATATATAGTTTTTACCATTCTAGGATTATTGCGTTCTGGTTATGTAGGAAGATTAGTTAGTAATTTTGCAATATTCTTATTTGGTAGTTTTTATAATTGGGGATTAGTGTTTTTCTTAATAGTTGGTGGATATGTTGTACTATTTAGAGAAAAACCTAAAATGTTGAGTAAGAAATTAATAGGATTCTATTTGATAGCAATATCAATATTATCAATTTCTCACGTAAGTTACATAATGTATAACACTAATATTGGTAGTGCCGTGTTTGAAGATACCATAGCTAATTCAGTTTCTGGATTTAATGATGTTAACTTTATTCAGGGTGGTGGAATAATAGGAGCAGCGTTCTCTTACTTGTTCGTTTTAGCCTTTGATATATTAGGTGCTAAAATAATTAGTTTTGTTCTTATTTTGTTTGGTGCAATGTTAATATTTAACATATCACCAGCATCTATATTAAAGAAGATAATATTATTCTTTATACCAAAGAAATGGCTTAATAAAGACAAGGAAAACGATGAAGATGAAGAGTCTGATGTTGAAGAGGAACCTAAGGATAAAAGGGTTGTTATCTCAAGTGTTAATGATTTAACACATACTACGGTTGAGGAACAAGAAGATAATGCTCCTACTATTAATGGTGAGTATAAGCTTCCACCAATATCTTTACTTGACGTACCTAAAAAGGTTAATACCAAGGCTAATGAATATAATATTAATGCTAATATTAAGTTATTAGAACAAGTACTTACTGATTTTGATATTATTGGTAAGGTTGTAGAAGCCCATGTTGGACCAACGGTAACTGAGTATGAACTTGAAATAAAGTCTGGTACCAAGGTAAGCAAGATATTAAGTTTAAATAAGGAAATAGCTTTAGCTTTAGCTGCTAAGGATGTAAGAATACAAGCTCCAATACCTGGCAAGAGTACCATTGGTATTGATATTCCTAATAAGATTGTTACTCCAGTATCATTAAGAGAGGTGTTAGCATCTGCTCCTAAGGAAAAAGATGATAGTAAATTACTTGGTGTTTTAGGTAAGGATATAATGGGTAATCCAAGGTTCTTAGAAATTAATAAGATGCCACACTTACTTATTGCGGGAGCTACTGGTTCTGGTAAGAGTGTGTGTGTTAATTCGGTTATTACCAGTATTTTAATGCGAGCTAAACCAGATGAGGTTAAACTTGTTATGGTTGATCCTAAGAAGGTTGAACTTTCAATGTATAATGGTGCACCACACCTTTTAGCGCCAGTTGTAACTGATCCTAAAAAAGCTTCAATAGTTTTAAAGAAAATAGTAGAAGAGATGGAACAACGTTATAATTTATTTAGTGATAGCGGTGCTAAAAACATAGAAGCTTATAATAAGATGATTGAAAAGAAGATAGCTTCTGGTGATAGTAATATTAAAAAACTACCATACATAGTAGTTTTAATAGATGAGTTAGCTGACTTAATGCTTGTGGCAGCTAAGGAAGTTGAAGACTCAATTATGAGAATAACACAAATGGCTAGAGCTGCTGGTATTCATCTTATAGTAGCTACTCAAAGACCTTCTACTGACGTTATTACAGGTGTTGTTAAGGCAAACATTCCATCACGTATATCTTTTGCGGTATCATCCCAAATAGACTCTAGAACCATTCTGGATATGGGTGGTGCTGAAAAGTTAATTGGTAAGGGTGACATGTTATTCTTACCTATGGGAGAGGGTACTCCTACTAGAATACAAGGTGCTTTTGTATCAGAAGAAGAGGTACAAAGAGTTGTTGATTATACTGTTAAACAACAAAAAGCTTGTTATGATGAAAAGTTTACTAACATAACTGATAAACCAGTTGGATCTAGTTCATCATATGATGAGAAAGATGATCAATATGAAGATCCGTTATATAATGAAATAGTTGATTTTGTTATAAAAAGTGGTAAGACTAGTGCTTCGTTATTACAAAGAAAATACAGACTTGGTTATAATAGAGCTGCTAGAATGATAGACATGCTTGAAGAAAGAGGTATTGTTGGACCTCCTAACGGATCAAAGCCTAGAGAAGTATTAGTAAAATATGAAGAAGATAAAAACGAAGAAGAGCAAGATTAATTGTTCTTCTTCATTTTCTTTACTAATTCATTATTATCATCAGTATATTTTTTAATACTTGATTTCATATCTTTTATGTAGTTTCCAAGTAGTTCTTCTTCATTGTCAGTATCAATATTTTTAAATATATTAAAAGCTTCTTCTAAACCTGCTTTAGGATTATCTTTATATTTTTCATATATACAAATTGCAATAACACCACAGTATAAGTATGTTAATAAATCCAAACTTCCAAACATTTCACTGGTCGAAAGAGGAGTACACTTTATTTCTTCACAAGTTTTATTAGATATCTTTTTAGCACTAGCAATACTAAAATCATCTAATTTATTACATAATTTAAGCATTACATGAATTGACTCTATATTATCATCAATATTAGTTAGATAAATATCGTTTGTAATAAAGGCTCTTTCATAATCATTAACCATACCTATATTATGTTGATAATCAGTACAATATATTTCGGTTAATAAACTTGTAATTTCAGTATATATGTTTTTACTGGGTTTGAAAACATCTTCCTTACAATGAATATAGTCTAAACCATGGGATATCTCGTGAGTTAAGATAGATAAGTTATTATAATAATCTTTATATGTAGAAAGGTAGTATGGTTTGTTTAATAAAAAATAACAAACACCAGAGAATGGTAGATTTTTATTATCCTTTCTTACGCTTATTCTTTTGGTTTTAACAGCTTGCATTATTTCTTTTTTAGCTTCTTCATTTCCTATATAATCAAAAAAGTCAAAAGCTTTTTTTACAACATCACCATCATTATTAAATTTATGTAAGTCAGTTAAATATCTAAAATCATTATCAAGAATAATCTTAATTATTCGTTCTAAATTATTAATGGTATATGGTGTTAACAATTCATATATGTCCTTATTATAATAAAAGTTATCTTTGTATTGTATTAATCTTGGCATACCGTTATGAACACCATTTATCATCTGATTTAAACCATTTGAATAGTTTAAAAGTAACTTATCAAAATATTCATCATCATTATTACAAATATGCGCTACAGACACTAATAATTGTTTTTTTATTAATTCTTTTTTATCCCAGTTGTACTTCATATTCCAAATCCCCTTAATTGATTAACTATTTTATCATACTTTTTAAAATAATCAATAATTAATTATATTTATGATATAATTATTATGTTAGAAAGAAGGTATTTAATATGGCAACACCACATAACTCTGCTAATAAAGGAGATATAGCTAAAACGGTAATAATGCCCGGAGATCCTAAAAGAGCTGAGTATATAGCAGAAACTTATTTAGATAATTATAAACTTGTAAATGACGTAAGGGGTATGAAAGCTTATACCGGATATTATAAAGGTAAGGAATTAACCATTATGGCTCATGGTATGGGTATACCATCAGTAGGTATATATACTTATGAATTATTTAAGTTTTATGATGTTGATAATATTATTAGAATAGGTACTTGTGGAGCGTATACTGATAAGATAAACTTAAAAGACGTAATCTTAGAAACTAGTGCTTATACTAATTCAAACTATGCTATGTATCAAAGTGGAATAGATAAGAAAGTAATTGATAGTGATGCAGAGCTAAATAAAAAAATAGAGGATTCGGCAAAAAAACTTAATATTAGACTAAGAAAGGGTATAGTATACTCAAGTGATGTTTTCTATAGTGATGTAGCTAATCCTACTAAGTTATTTAATGATTATGGTTGTTTAGCGGTTGAGATGGAATCTTTTGGATTGTTTTACAATGCTAAATTATTTAATAAGAAAGCATCTTGTATTTTAACGGTATCTGATAGTTTAATAACAAAAGAAGAAATATCTTCTGAAGATAGACAAACATCTTTAGATAGCATGATTGTTTTGGCACTTGAGTCAGCTGTTTAATAATATAAAAAAAGAACATAATAATTAAGAGGTGTAATATGGAAATAATAAAACGTAATATTAATAACATACCAGTTACTTATTTTAAAACGAATAAATTTAAGAGTGTACAGGGTAGTTTGTTTTTTAAGATGCCCGCAGAAGAGGGCAAGGAGACAATACTTTCATTATTATCTCTAATAATGGTATCGGTATGTAAAAAGTATGATACTAATAAGAAGCTAAATTTAAATTTATTTGAGAATTATGCTTCTTACTATTGTTCAGAAATAAGAAGAATAGGAAATTACGATATTATAAATTATAATTTTTCTTGTATTAATGATAAGTATGTTAATGATAACGTGATTGATAACGTTGTTGATACTTTTTGTGAACTAATATATAATCCAGACGTAAGTAATAAAATGTTTAATAAAGAAAGCTTTGATTTATATTTTAACTCTGTTAGGGGTAAGTTAGGACGTATTAAGGAAAATAGAAAAAAATATGGCTATCAAATGTTAATGAAAAAGATGTTTCCTAATTCATCAATATCTTCATTTAAAAACATGGATGATTTATTAAAGATAAGTGCTGATGATTTATATAAAGAATACTTATATATTATGAATAATAGTAATCTAGAATTATATCTAATAGGCGATTTAGATTATGAAAAAGTTGCTAACAAAATATTAAATAACTTAAAATCAGTTAGTTATACTAATCCTAAGTTAAATGAAAACAAAAAAGAAGAGAAAGAATTTAAAGTTTACAAAGAAACTCTTAACACGTCAGGATCAGTTATGTTTCTTGGAACTAAACTATTAGATATTACTCCTTATGAGAGAAGCTTTGTAATTCCAATATATTCAAATATATTAGGTGGTGGTCCATCTTCTAGGTGTTTTGACATAATAAGAGAGAAGAACTCGTTAGCGTATTATTGCTATTCAAAGTATGCTAAAGATAATTTAACCATTACTTTAATCGCTGGTATTGATGGTGATAACTTTGATAAGACTAAGAAGTTAATGTTAGAGGTAATGGATGGAATGAAAAACATTACTGATGAGGAACTTGTTAGGGCTAAAACCGATATAATAACTTCTTTAAAACAAATAGAAGATTATAAGTCTTCCGTTGTTAGCTACAACTATTTTAGTAAGATGGCAGTGTTTCTGAAAAGATAAACAATTTTAATAAGGTTACTAAGGATGACGTAATAAAAATATGTGATAAGCTCTCCTTAGACACAATATACTTGTTAGAAGGTGAAAAATAATGGAAGAAATAAAGATAAAAAATTTAGATGAAACCGTTTATAAAGAAGTATTGGATAATGGATTAACAATATTACTTTATAAGAAACCTGGTTTTCAAAACAAGTATGCTTTTTTTGAAACTAAGTATGGATCTGTTAACAATTCTTTTATACCTAATGGTAATAAAGAGATTCATCAATATCCTTTAGGCATTGCACATTTTTTGGAACATAAGTTATTTGAATCTAAAGATGATGATAGTGTTTTTAAGAAGCTACAAAATTATGGAGCTTATGTTAATGCTGCTACAAGTTATGAAAATACTTATTATTATTTTGAAACAACAGATAATTTTGATGATTGTTTAAAAATCTTACTGGACTTTGTTCAGAGCCCTTTCTTTACTGATGAGAACGTCGAGAAGGAAAAGGGTATTATAGGCCAAGAAATAGACATGATAGATGATGATCCAAACAGATTCTTATATCGTATGAGTATAAATAACGTACTTAAAAACATTCCTTATAAGTATGATATATGTGGTACTAAAGAATCAATTGATAAGATTACTAAAGAAGATTTATATGACTGTTATAATACTTTTTATAATCCTTCTAACATGTTCGTTATGGTAGCGGGTGACATTGATATAGATAATACAATAAAAGTAATAAAAGAAAATCAATCTATGAAGGATTTTAAAAAACAGGGTAAGATTGTCCAAGAAGAGTTTACGGAACCAAATGGTGTGGATGTAAAAAAAGAAACGTATACTCATAATGTTAAAAATAAGATTGTTGGTTTGTGCTATAAACTTAATTATCCTAAGATGGATGATGAAGATTTATACAAATTAAAGGTATATCTAAACATATACTTTGATATCTTGTTTGGTAGTACTTCTGGTTTTTATGATGAGTTAATTAAAAACAAAATTATTAAATCTAAATTTGACTATGACTCATTACATTTTAAGAATGCTAATAATACTTTTGTAGAATTATTTTATGCTGATGCTAACAGTGTTACTAAGTTTAAAAGTGCTATAGAAAGTAAATTAAGTAATAAAGATGATATCAGCTATATGTTTAACTTATGGAAGAAGAATCTTATTGCAAATTATGTAAGAAGGTTTGAGTATCCTGATTCAGCTAGTTACTTTATAAGAAAGAATTATGCTAAGTATGGTAAGGTTATAGATAATGAGTATGATTTGTTAGAAAGTTTAAATTATGATGATTTTATAAAAGTTATTGAAAGTATTCATGATTATGACATGGTAGAAGTTATTTTAAAACCTAAACAATAAAGACTATTATTTTTAATAAAAATATGATATTATATATCTAAAGAATAGGAAGGTGTGTCAAATGGGATCTAAGAAGAAGGTTGTAACTAAAGAAAAAAAGCCCGCTAAAAAAGTGGAAAAACAACAAACTTTAACTTTAATAATAATAATTGTTATTGCGGCTTTACTTGGTTTAGCAGCTAGTTATTTTATAGTTATTGGAACTAAAACAGAACCAACTGATAATTCTAATACTAGAGTTATAGACATAAGAAAGTAATAAATTACAGGAATATTTCCTGTTTTTTGTTGCTATAATTTTAATTTTAGATTAGAATTATAGATAAGGATGGTGATTACTATGA
>CAZBUA010000020.1:5704-10576 GCA_964494975.1 uncultured Muribaculaceae bacterium | reverse complement strand
TAGCTGAACCATAACTTTCAAGCACCTTATCAGTTACCGTAACATACTTATTCATCTTACCAGATTCAATAGCTACCACGGCAGTCATTATCTTAGTAGTGGACGCAATAAGCATCTTCTTGTTCATATTCTTTGAAACCAATACTCTTTTTGTATCTTCTTCCATTAAGATGGCACTCTCACCAAGACTATACGCACTAATTTTTAACGGAATAAATAACAACGTTAACAATAATAAAAATTTCTTCATAATATCACCTATATAATAATATGAAAAAAAGACTAAAATATTTTAGTCTTAATATAAACCATGTATTTTTGAAATGTCGTCGTTAGTTAAGTCATTAACTTTCCATTTTCCGTTTTCTTTAGTCAAAGAAAGGTTAATAGTTTCCGTTGTTGTATCATTTACTTCAGACATCTTTTCTATCTTATAATCCATATATTTTTCATCAGAGAACTTTCCTTCATCGTCATTAAACTTTGTTGGGTTTGTTTTTAATTCTTCTTCTGCTTCTAATATTGCTGCATGATAATTCAAAACGGTTAATTCTACCGTTGCCGTAGCTTGAGTATCATTCTCTTCAACATCTTTTACTACGTATGCTAATTGATCATATTGCTTTTCCATCAACTTACGATATTTTTCTTTCTGCGTACTTGTTAACTTTTCATTTTCTATAGTATCTTCTAATTGTGATATGATATCATCATCTTTAGCTCTATATTTTTCAAAGAAAGTATCAATAGCATCTTCCGGCTTTTTATCATTCATACTACAACTGCATCCTGCAAATAGTAATACTGCGAATATAACAACTAATATCTTTTTCATATTTTTCCTCCTTTAATAATAATTTGGCATAGTAATATATTTTTATACTACTTTTTTAATACTTTTATCAATGTTTTTAATTTATTTATAACCTTAAAGTCTGCACTTGTAACACTTTCCGTAAGTTTTATATAAGCTTTATTAACATCTTCTTCATTATCATCAAAACATTCAAAATACATATATCTTATTTCCTCATCCTTATTTTTCGAATAAATAATATCGAGATATTTAGATACTATCATGATTATTTTACTTTCTTTTCTAGTACAATAATTATTAATATTATTTTTTTTATTAAATTTATATTTAATTTTTTTTACCTTCATCTTACTACTATTATTTAACACTTCCTCCTCTTCATCATAAAGTAGTTTACTCTTACCCATTATTTTTCCTTCTTTATTAAACAACAATCCCATAGCGGCTTCATCAGTGTATACAACGCATGCATATTCTATTATTTTATATGAATTGCCACTAAAAACCTTTGTATTATTTTTTATTTCTTCTAAAAACTCACTATCAATAACAATTTCATTATAAATAAAATCATTAAATACTTCGCTTGATACTTTGTAAGTAGGAATACTTTTTATGTTCTTAACATCATCATTACAATCCCATTCATAGAATTCATATGGTTTTATTTTAAAATTTAATAATATATCATAAGTCTCTATCATTTTTTTCTCCTCATTAACATACTTATTGTAACCATGATAAAACCAAATATTAAATAATATAATTGTGGTAATCTTATCATAAAACTTAAGTATTCTTTAAAATTATACCCAAAACTAAATAAGTTTATGTATAAGATTATTGTCGAAAAACCAAATACCATAAGAATAAATCCAGATATAAATAAAAATATTTGTATTAACAAAATAATCACCTATTAAATAATATTTATTTTATTAGAGTTTTAGTATATAATGTATTATAGTGAGGTGTTATATGAGCATAATAAAAGTTATACAGTACGTTTTTTTAGGAATTATACAAGGGTTTACGGAACCAATACCAATATCATCTAGTGGGCATTTAGTAATCTTTAAACACTTATTTGATTTAAACGTTTTAAAAGATATTAATTTTGAAATAATAGTTAATTTTGGGTCTTTAATTGCAATAGTATTTTTATATAGAAAAGACATTGCTAAGATAATTACTGATTTCTTTAATTATATAAAAACAAAAGAAACTAAGTATAAAACTAATTATAAATATGCTTGGTTAATAGTAATTGGTACCATCCCTGCTGGAATAGCTGGATTGTTATTGAAGGATAAGATAGATTTAATATCAGATAATGTTAAACTAATTGGTATTGCTCTTCTAATAACCGCTACCGCGCTATTCTTAATCAAAGATAGTAAGGGTAAAAAAGAGAAAAAAGAAATAACAATTTTTGATTCAATAGTAATTGGTCTTTTTCAAGCCGTTGCATTACTACCTGGTATATCTAGAAGTGGCGCTACTATAGTTGGCGGTATGAGTCGTGACCTAAACAGGAAAACAGCAGTAGATTATTCCTTCATGCTATACATTCCTATTAGTTGCGCTACGATGATTCTTGGTATTAAGGATTTAATAAACACTCCTAACATACAGTCATTAATAATTCCATATACTTTAGGTATGGTAGCTAGTGCAATAGTTACTTACTTTAGTGCTAAATGGTTTATTAACTTAATGAAAAAAGGAAAGCTTTGGTACTTTTCAATATACTGTTTAGTAGTAGGATTATTAGTAATATTATTTATGCATTAAAAAAAGGTTCTTTAATTAGAACCTTTTTTAATGGTTAACAACCAAAACAATTCCTACTATTATCATAGCAACTAGCAATCCTACACATACTGCCACTTTTATTACCATTGATTTTTTTTCATCATCTGTTAAATTATCCATAATAGCCTCCTATCATATATGTTTATATTAACATAATACTCATAAATATTCAACTACAAGCGTAACAAAAAGTTTTCTAAAGCATCATCTTTATTAAGATTACCACTTTTAATACCATAATCTAAATCACTTAAATCTAATAATATTTTTTCTACATCCTTTGATGTATAAAATGATTCTGCTGCTAACTTTACACGGTATGGATGTACGTTTAGTTTTGATGCTATTTCTTGCTGCATTAAGCCATCATTACTAAGTATTTTAACCTTATATACAAAAGTAAAATGTTTTGCCAAACTACCTATTATTGAAGATGCATCAACGTTTAAAGTTTTTAAATCTTGATAGCAATCAAAAACCTTCTTATAATTCTTTTCCATAATACCATTAGATAAATCAAAGATATTATCCTTAAATCCCCTAGAAGATATATCATTTATATCATTAATAGTAACATTATGATCATCATCTTTATAAACAATCATCTTCTCTATTTCACTTAGTAGTATGTCTACGTTACTACCAACATAAGAAACAAAATAATTAGCTGTTTTATAATCGATTTTATAACCATTATTTTTAAACTCACCAACTACAAAAGATGGTAAATCTTTTATGTCTAATTGTTCTTTATATATTACGTTTGCCCTTTTCTTTAACAACTTAACAATGTTTTTCTTACCATCTAAAGAACCTTCTAAAACGGTAAGTATTACGGTGTTACCATCATCTTCACTTTCTAAATACCTTGTTAAATAATCTAAATCATGATCGACGTTGGTTTTCTTAGTAGTTAAAAAAAGACAGTTATTACCTATTACTACTTTCTTATCTCCAAATAAAGATATACAAGAAGCATCATCTAATAATAAATCAACTTTATCTATTGATAAATCATATGAAGCAACATCAGTTATTCCAATTGTTAACTTATCAATTTCTCTTTTAATAAGTTCATAATCATTACCATATATTAAATAAGTATTTTTCATGTAATCACCTACTTAATTATACAACAAAAAAAGAAACTATGCTAGTTTCTCTAATAATTCTGCTTTCTTCATAGTTGTGTATCCAGTAATGTTCTTATCCTTAGCCATTGCTTTTAATTCTGCAACTGTTAATTTAGATAAGTCTTGCTTTTCTTCTTTTTTAGTTTCAGCTTTAACTGCTACTTTCTTTTCTTCCTTCTTAGGAGCTGCTTTAGCTTCTTTAGGCATCTTACCTTCTAATGCATCTTTAGATACTTTTACAAGTTCAGCAAATGCTTCAGGACTTCCAATAGCAATCTCTGAAAGCATCTTACGGTTTATAGCTACACCTGCTTTAGTAAGACCATCAATAAACCTTGAATAGCTTATTTCGTTTTCACGACATGCAGCGTTAATACGGATAATCCATAACTTTCTGAAATCACGTTTCTTTTGTCTTCTATCCCTAAATGCATAATTACCTGAATGCATTAATTGTTCTTTTGCAGTTTTAACTAAACGGTGCTTACTTCCAAAGTAACCTTTAGCTTGTTTTAATATTTTCTTACGACGTGCTTTTGTAACAGCACCATTTTTAACTCTTGCCATATTATAATTCCTCCTTCTTTCCTACTATAAAGTGTCAATTATTCTCTTTAATCTCTTTGCATCAGAACTGTTTAATTCTGAACCAGATCTCTTTTTCCTGTTAAAAGTACTGTTCTTATCACCAGTATTATGTCTTGATCCTGGATGTCCAATAGAAATTGAACCACTTTGTCTAATATTTAATACTTTTTTTGTACCCTTATGAGTCTTTTGTGTTTTCTTTGCCATAATTTCCTCCTACTTTTATACCTATTTATTCTTTGATGGATTTAACATTGCCATCATGTTTCTACCGTCTAACGCTGGCTCTGCATCAAGCGTTGCAACATCTTGTAATTCGTTAGCAAACTTTATAAGCACTTCTTTACCTTTTTCAGTGAACTGCATCTCACGGCCCTTAAAGCGGATAGATATCTTAACTTTGTGACCTTTTTCTAGATATTTCTTAGCATTAATAAGTTTTGTGTTAAAGTCATGAATATCAATGTTTGGTGACAAACGATACTCTTTTAACTCATCATTTCCTTCTTTTTGCTTCTT
>CAZBUA010000020.1:0-5694 GCA_964494975.1 uncultured Muribaculaceae bacterium | reverse complement strand
AGCTTTGCGACATATTTCAATTCTTCAAAGCCGTATCTATCTACAAATTCTTTTTCACTTTCGTTTTCTTTTCTGTCATAAGTATTTGGGAAAGGTATATATTCTACACCAGATACAAGTGGAGTCATTTTTCTTCTCATATTTAAACTTATTATAATCCATTAACTTACATACTGGATTATCACCAGAGTCATTAATCATGACCAAATCAAAGCCAGCATATGATGCTAAAGTCAAAGCTTCCTCCTTAGATTTAATACCTAATTGTTCACCATTAGGACCGATAACAAGCATTTGTCTAGCTCTTATCTGTTCGTTAATTGGCATTTCCTTTTCTTTTGCTATATTAAAGCACCTCCATTAAAAAAGTGAATACGATAATTGTATTCACCATAAAACGCTATTATACCTATTGGTTAATTATTTGGCGTTTACCCATCGCTACTTCGCAATCAGGTGAGATGAATACGCATCTTCTTTCCTTTAAATCAAAATTACTTATTAAGTATACACTATATTTTATTATTTGTAAAGCTTTTTTTATTTATCTTAACTTACCTATCTTTTCATCATAATTATCACTACTAGTAACATATGAACCAGACACTACCATGTCGCATCCTGCATACTTACATAGTTCTACCGTTTTAGAGTTAACACCACCATCAATACTTATTATTACATCACTGTTAATATTTTCTTTAAAGTATTCTATTTTCTTAATAACTGATTCATCAAACTCTTGACCACCTTGTCCCGGTTCAACACTCATGAATAAAACTAAGTCAATATCATCTACATAAGGTAACAACTTTGAAACATCAGTGTTTGGATTAATAGCAAGACCAACTTTGATACCAAGCTTTTTAACATAATCAATAAGGGTAAAATCATTTATTATTTCCACATGAAATGTTAAATACTCTGGCATTAACTTAGCATACTCTTTTATTAAATCATAATCCTCTACCATTAAATGAACATCTAATGGTTTTTTAGATATTTGTTTAATATCCTTAACAACCTCTATTGGAAACTTTACGTTATCAACAAACTTACCATCCATAACATCTACGTGCAGGAAGTCTGCATTAGATTTATTAACATTACCTACGGCGTTAATTAATCTGTCATAAACACTTAGTACTGATACCGATACCTTCATAAGCTACCTCTTCTTTTCATTCATACTTTCTATAAACTTTTTATAATTATCATATCTTGTATTTAATATCTTATTTTCTTCCACCATCTTTTTAATATAACATCCATCTTCTTTTATATGCATACAATCTTGATACTTACACTTATCTTGATTAGCATAAAATTCAATAAAATTATCTTTTATATCACTCTTATTCATATCAATAAAATCTAATGATGAAAATCCAGGAGTATCCGCTACAAGACCACCTTCTATGCTTAATAGCTCTACATGTCTTGTGGTATGTTTACCCCTGCCTAAAGCCTTTGATATTTCCCCAGTATTTAAATTTAGAGAGGTTTTTAAATGATTTAGAAGAGATGATTTGCCAACCCCAGTTTGACCGGTTAAAACGCTTATTTTACCTTTTAAAGAGCGCTTAATCTCATCTAATTCATTATTAATATATACATCATAGCCTATTGATTTATAATACTTGATAATATTATCTATTTCACTAGTATCATTTAATAAATCATACTTAGTAAAACATATAATGGGTTTAATATTATTATATTCTATTACTACCAACATCTTATCTAATAAGTTGCTAGAAAAATTAGGCTCCTTACAACTTGTTAAAATGAAAGCTTGATCAACATTTGATATTGGTGGTCTTATTAATTCATTAGTTCTAGGAAGTATCTTGGTTATTAATTTATTTTCCTTATCTACCTCTACCATATCTCCTACTAAAGGAGATATTTTTAAATACTTAAACTTACCAATAGATGAACAGTCAATATAATTTTCATCAACATCAACCGTCCATAAATTACTAATTAGTTTTATTACCCTACCTATCATCATTCTTATCCTTCAGGATCCGCCGTGGTAGTTGTTGTTGGTTTCTTTGATATTGTTAACTTAAGCGTATCCTTTTCAAATACCTCTTCTCCAGCTTTAGGAGACTGTGCTAAAACAACACCCTCATCAACCTCAGAAGTTTCTTTCTCAATTATCTTTAATGATAAACTATACTTCTCACAGAATTCAGTAGCTCTTTCTAACGTCCAACCATCAGTAACCATATCAGGATATTCGGTAAGTATCTTTGGTATGTATAACGTTATGTTCTCACCAGATGCAAGCTTATTACCTGCCTTAACACTCTGATCAATAATTAATTGTTCCTTATCTTTATATAAGGTCTGATCATCAACTTCTTTTTCTTCTATGTTAGCAACAATACCTGCTAATTCAAGCTTAGCTTTTACTTCGTAAACATTAAGTCCAGTATAATCTTCTACCTCGGTCTTTTCAGAACCATTAGAATAATATATTGTTACGGTACTACCCTTTTTAGCATACCTATTCTTTTTAGGATCTGTTTCAATAACTAAGTCTTTTTCAACTTCATCACTTACTTTAGCTTTTGACTCTATTGCAAAACCAGCCTTTTTAATTAATTTTTCAGCCTTTGATATTTCCATTCCATAAACATCTGGAATTTCTATATCAGAAGTTTGAGTAAGCTTTGGTAAGAAAATAACAACAAATAATCCAATAACTACAAAGATACTAACCAACGTAACTATTAGCTTCGTCTTCTTCTTATTATCCTGTTCAATCTTATCATCTTCGCTTATTTGTTTAACAACTGGTTTACTTTCTTTTACTTCTTTTTTATCTTCTTTTATAGTTTTAATAGCTCTCGTATCACCAAAGTCAAACTCTGGATACTTAAGCACTATCTTCTCTTCAGCAGCCCTTTCAGGATCTAAACAAGTCTTAATATCTTCTGCCATTTCCCTAACATCATGATATCTATTTTTAGGATTCTTAGCAGCAGCTTTAATAATTACATTCTCAACTGATTGAGGTATTACAGGATTTATTTCCCTTGCACTTGGAAGTGGTTCTTTCATGTGCTTTAAAGCTATTTCTACAGCTGTATCACCTTTAAAAGGCATCTTACCAGTTAGCATTTCAAACATTAATATTCCAAGAGAATATATATCACTTCTTATTGTAGAGCCCTTACCACTAGCTTGTTCTGGTGGTAAGTAATGAACAGAACCCATAACCGAATTAGTCTGTGTTAACTCAACACTATTAAGTGCCATGGCAATACCAAAGTCAGTAATCTTTACAAGACCACTTTCTTTTATCATTATGTTTTGAGGTTTTATATCACGATGGATAATATATGAATCATGAGCTTGCGCTAAAGCATCTAATAACTGCAACATGATATCCATAGTTTCAGGTAGTGTTAAAACTCCTCTTTTCTTAATAAGTTGTTTTAAGGTCTTACCCTCTATATATTCCATTACGATATAGAAGTTTCCATTATCCTCACCAACATCATATATTTCTACAATGTTAGGATGTGAAAGTGATGATGCTGACAAAGCTTCTCTTTGAAACCTTCTAACAAACTTATCATCCCCTGCTAAGTCACCTCTTAATACCTTAACGGCTACTTTTCTATCAAGGATGGTATCTTGAGCTAAATAAACATTAGCCATTCCACCTTCACCAATTAGTTTTTCAATTTCATAACGATCATTTATTCTTTGACCCTTAGTAACCATAACTATTCACCACTTTCTCTTTCTAGATATGCGATGGTAACATTGTCAGTCCCACCCCTTAAATTACTCTTTCTTATTAACTTGACTATTCTTTCTTCTAATCCTAAATCACTATTTAAGACTTTCTCTATTTGATCTTTTGTTAACATGTTAGTTAATCCATCACTACATAAAAGTATTGCATCACTTTCCATATCAACATCAAAAATATCTATATCTATGGGATTGTTAGCTCCAAGAGCTCTCATTAAAACGTTCTTTCTAGGATGATTTTCAGCTTCCTCTGGAGTAAGTTCACCAGTCTCAACAAGAAGATTAACTAAGGTGTGATCTTTTGTTACCTTGTATAAATTACCCTTCTTAACTACGAAGCCAGAAGAATCCCCTATGTTACCAAACAAGATATAACGTTCTGTTATAATTGCTAAAACCAAAGTTGTTCCCATTCCCTTGCTTTCAGGAAACTCATCAGTATACTTAAATATTGCATCGTTAAGCTCATTAACATTCTCTCTTATCCAGTTTACAGCATCTTGCTTCTCACCAATAGAATCCATAGTTTTAAATTTATCAGTAAGACCATTAACAACTATAGAAGAAGCTATCTCTCCAGCTTTGTGTCCACCCATGCCATCTGCTACAACCATTAAGCGTTCTCCAGATAGGTTCTTAACAATCATTACAGAATCCTCATTATGAGTTCTTACCTTTCCGGTATCTGTTAAATAATATTCATTCATTAATTATCACCCTCGTTATGTTCACTTCTTAATTGACCACATGCTGCGGAGACTTTAGAACCAAACTCTCTTCTTATAGTTACGTTTATTTTGTTCTCTTTTAATATATCATAAAATTCATCAATTGTCACTTTATTACTAGTTTTATATTCAATATGACTAGTCTCATTATAAGGTATTAAATTAACATAACAGTTTATACCTCTCAATAAATTAACTAACTCATAAGCACACGCTTTAGAATCATTAACATCTTTTAATAATATATATTCAAAAGTTACCCTTCTATTAGTAACATTAATATAATCTTTTACTCCATCCATAACGTCATTTATTTTATAAGCGTTATTAATAGGCATTATCTTACTTCTTATTTCATCATTAGGAGCATGCAAGCTTATTGCTAAATTAACACCAACTTTTTCATTAATAAAGTCCCTAATCTTAGGTACTATCCCACAAGTAGAAACAGTTATGTGCCTAATACCAATATTTATTCCCTTAGGATCATTTATAATATCAATAAACCTCATAACATTATCATAATTATCAAAAGGTTCACCAATACCCATCAAAACAACATGACTTATTCTTTCTTTAATTTCCTCTTCAACCGCTAAAATCTGAAGAACAAGTTCAAAAGTATTTAGGTTTCTTACTTTCTTTAACCTACCACTTTCACAAAACTTACAACCCATGTTACATCCTACCTGTGAGGATACACAAATACTTGTACCATAATCATGGTTCATAAGTACCGCTTCAATCTTATTACCATCATATAACTCAAATAAGTACTTTCTAACATCTATATCTTTTTGTACTTCAATTAATTTTAATCTATCCATTACAAAGTTATTATTTAAATACGTTATTAAATCTTTTTTCAAGTTAGTCATTTCATCAAAACTTTTAACTCTCTTAATATAAAGCCAATCAAACACTTGACTTGCCCTAAACTTAGATTCACCTATATTTAAAAAATAGTCTTGTAACTCTTTTAATGAGTAATTATATATATTATTCATAAAGATCTCCTTACATAGATATATTATACCAAAACAAAGCATAAAGGTTAAGAAATAAGTGTAAAATAATATAAAATGAATAAATTGCCATGTAAATTAGTTTACATATAAATAAAGATAATAATATTAATTTACTATTGTATTTATATTATTGTTTGTTATATAATATTGGTAAGGAAGTAGTT
>CAZBUA010000019.1:3964-11070 GCA_964494975.1 uncultured Muribaculaceae bacterium | reverse complement strand
CGTCGCTACCATGCATATTAAATACACACTTATTAAGTGTGTATTTTTATTTTTTCTTCCTACATAATTATTATAATATTATAGAGCAAACATTTTATATACAACTAATTTTTAAATATATTATATGTTTTAGCTAACAGAACTTGAGATATTGGAGCTCTATAAACACTCTTTGGTTTGTTATCCTCTATTGCTCTTACTATTTGAATAACTATTGAATCTAATTTTTTCTTTTCTCCCAAACTAAAAAATAATACTTCAAAATTATAGATATTATCTTTTACTTTTTTAAAATATTTACCATCATTGTATTTGCTATTCATTAGGCAAGAATTAAATCCGGTATGATACATACCCGGTTCTATTAATACTATGTCAACATTACTTTTAATGGTTTTTAATTCTTTTTTTAAACAACTTGCAATCACACTAATTGACGCTTTGGTAGCGGAATATATACTTCCAAACCTAAGAGGCATAATAGCCGTTAAAGAAGACATGATAACTATCTTACCTTTATCTTTTGCTATCATTTGTTTTAATACATCTTGTAATAATTGAAAAGAAGAAAACACGTTAACTTCAAAACCGTTTCTAATATCATCCATATTAGCTTCTAATATTGAACCTCCAAGTCCTACAGCAGCATGATTATAAAGAACGTCAGCATCTAAATCTAATGCTTTTTTTCTATCATCTTTATTAGTAATATCTATTTTTAGAACGTGAATATTCTTATAGTCTTTTACTTTTTTCTTAACATTTAAAACTTGCCCATCAGTATGACATGATAAATATACATCATGTCCTCTTTCTGCTAAAGTAAGTGCCGTTAAGTATGCTATTCCGGAAGCTGCACCCGTTATTAATATTTTCATAAAAAAATCACCATTAATATGATGATCTTTTTTTAATTATTTATTCTTTAATAGTTCTTCAAATTTATCTTCTAATTCATAAATGTTTGCACAACTCATAAAACATATTGCAGCATTATCATGTTTTAGTAACTTGTCTACCGTATCAATACTTATCTTTTCAGCATTAGGTACTCCATTAATTATGTTATCACTAGAAGCTTTTGGATAATCTTCTTGTTTTTCCCTATCACAATGAATATCCATAACATATGCTTTGTCAGCGGTCTTTAAAACTCTTATGAAGTCTTCCATTAAAGCCTCTGTTCTTGAATAAGTATTTAGTAAGAAAACCGCTACTATTTCTTTATTTGGGTATTTTTGTCTAGCAGACTTAATAGTTACTTCAAGTTCTGTTGGATGATGAGCATAGTCATCAATAAGAACAACATTACCTACTGTTTTTTCTTTAAACCTTCTTTTTGCGTTAACAAAAGTGTGTAACAAATTGTGAATATCATCTTTAGAAATACCCTCTAAATTGCATATTGTAATACATGCTAAAGCATCTAATACCATATGATTACCAAATACTGGTAAATCAAAATGACCATAGAAATCATTATTCATATAAACATCAAAATTACTACCTTCACTACTTAATACCAAGTTAGTAGCATAGACATCATTGTCATTATTAAATCCGTAGTATAAAACTTTATTATTTAGTTTCATCTTGCGAACGTTTTTATCATCACCACACGCTACAACAACTTGAGCTTTATTAGCAAAAGTTTCAAACGTTCTTATTATGTCTTCTATTCCATCATAACACTCAGTATGCTCTAATTCTATGTTAGTAACTACTGCATAATAAGGTGTGTATGATAAGAAATGCCTTCGATATTCACAAGATTCCAATGTAAATAATTCGTTATTTAAAGTAGCATGTCCACTTCCATCACCAATAAAATAATTACATCCTTTAGTATTTTCTAACACGTGAGATATCATCGTCGAAGTTGTTGTTTTTCCATGAGTACCTGATACCCCTATGGTTTTAAACCTTCTACTAAGTTCTCCTAATAATTCATTATATTCAATTACTTTTAAATCCAATTCATGAATTCTCTTTATCTCGGGATGATCCATACTAAAAGCTTTAGAATAAGTAACAATGGTATCTTTATCAATATCATGATTAGTATCATAGTATATCTTAATACCCCTCTTATCTATACCTTCCTGAGTAAATTTATAATCTTTATAGTCATCATATCCAGATACTTCATTACCTAAATCAAATAGTATCTCTGCTAAGGTAGCCATACCTGAACCCTTAATACCTATACAATAATATTTCATATTTATTCACCTCTTTTACATTATATCACTTTTTATTATTTTTTAAAAAAACTAAGTGCATTTGTTTACATTATATGTTATAATCTTCTTGTACTTGCCGGTATGGCGGAATTGGTAGACGCGCTGGACTCAAAATCCAGTGATAGCAATATCATGTCGGTTCGAGCCCGACTACCGGTACCATAAGTATGTATAAGCACTTTACAAGTGCTTTTTTTGTGCTATAATAATGCACATTGAAGGGGATATTATGAACAGATATGAAGAATATTTATATTATAAAGAACTTACCAATGAATTATTAATGGGAAATAGTAATTTGCCTATTAGAGAAGAAAAAATTCAAAGGGAAGAAAAATATAAAAAAAGAAAATTATATAAAAACTTTATTGAAGATGTAAAACAAATATCAGTAATAAAAGAAAAAGAAGAAATTAGAAAGATGAAGCCAGTTTATACAGAGGAAGATTTAGATTATTTAAAAGAATTAAATTGTGAGGATTTAACTAGAACGGAAGCTTATTTATTAGGTCGTGGTAAAGAGTTAAGAGATCTTGAAAGATTTTTTTATCCTAATGTTGTTTTAAATAAAAAAGAGGAAAAAGAATTTGATGAAGAATTTGATAGACTTGGTGATAACCTTACTATTAAATTAATATATTTAAAATATTGTGAAATAAAGAAAAAGAAAAAGAAATAACAAAAGTTATTTCTATTTTTTTATTACTTGTTTTACTATTGATTCTACCTTTTCTTCTGTTAAAGCTTTACCTTCAAAACTCTTTAAAACTTCTACTGGTAGAGCGAAAATAATGGTATTAGACTGATCTGAAGATAAGTCACTTAATGTTGATAACGTTCTTAAATGCATAGCTCCTGGAGTATTTGCCATTAAAGCTGCTGCTTTAGATAAGTTTTCTGAAGCTTCAACCTCTCCTGATGCTTTTGTAATTACTGCTTGTTTTTCTCTTTCAGCTTCAGCTACCCTAGCAATTACCCTCTTCATTTCCTCTGGTAAAGAAACGTCTTTTAATTCTACGTTTTCAACTTTTATTCCCCAAGGATCGGTAGCCTTATCAATTATGTTACATATTTCAGTAGATATCTTTTCTCTTTCACTTAATAATTCATCTAATGATACAGATCCTACCGCATTACGCATTGTTGTTTGAGCTAATTGTCCTACTGCAAAATAGAAATTTTCTACTTCAAGTACAGCCTTAGAGGCATCAAATACTTTATAATAGATAACCGCATTAATTCTTATTGATACGTTATCCTTAGTTATTGCGTCTTGTTCTGGTACGTCTACGGCCTTTGTTCTAATGTCTACCTTACTATAACTTTGAAATATTGGTAATACTATATTCCAACCTGGGTTCATAATCTTACTAAACCTACCTAAGGTAAACTTAATACCCCTCTCATACTGATTAACCTGTCTAATTGATATTAGTAGTATAAAAGCTATAACTACTATAATTGTTATAATTACTCCACTCATTTCATGTATCCTTTCTTTTTTAATTATATCATATTAACATGATTTATTTAATACTATTCATTTTCTTTATATTTAGAAATAAACAAATCTTTTTCTTCTTCACCCATACTTTCAGGTTCTTTAATTTCAGGTAAATCTGATAAGGAAGCCAAATTAAAATAATCTAAGAACTTATCAGTTGTTTTATAAAGCATTGGTTTACCTGGCATATCACTTCTACCAGACATCTCAACAAGTCCCCTAAATAATAACTTTCTTACCATATCCCTACTAGATACACCTCTTATCTCATCGATCATACCTACCGTTATTGGTGCATTATACGCTATGATAGCTAAAGTTTCTAAAGCTGGTTGGGATAGTGTTGATGATAACGTTTTATCAACTAAAGCTTCATAATACTGCTTATGTTCCTCCTTGGTAGCTAACTTATACTTGTTTCCAAGATAAACTAGTTTTAATCCTCTAGACTCACTTTCCAAATTATTCTTAAACTCCTCTATAAGTTCTAAAGCATCTTTTTCTTCAAGCTCTAACAATTTTTCTATATCATCAAGTGATAGCCCTTCTTCTCCAGTTACAAATAATAATCCTTCAAGAATACCTAATTTCATTTGTTATCACCTTCCTTTAATGATATTGTTATTGTGTTAAAATTTTTATCTTGATTTAATTCAATTTCATCTTGTTTTACCATTTCAAGTATTGATAAGAAACTAACAATTATCTCTTCTTTAGTAAGAGAATCAAATAACTCTTCAAACCTTACTACCCGTTTCTTTCTTAATAAATCTTTTATCTTTATAACTTTTTCGGTAACCGATAATTCTTTTTTTGTTATTCTTGTTGCTATTGGTTTATCTAACTCTTTCTTTTTTAATAGTTCATTAAAAGCCTCTATTAAATCATTAACCCCTAAACCTTCTTTATTACCTTCATCCTTTGCATAATAACTTAAGTTTTCGGGATCTTTAGTAATTATTAACTTCCTTGTAAGCTCTAAGTCTTTAAACTCACTAGTTATTTCTTTATACTGTTTATATGCTAATAATCTTTCTATTAAAACTTCTCTAGGATCTTCTTCATATTCATCTTCTGATGTTTCTTGTCTCTTTGGTAATAACATTTTTGACTTCATCTCTATTAATTCAGAAGCCATGACTAAATACTCACTAGCTACTGATAAGTTTAGATCTTTCATCTTTTGAATGTAATCTAAATATTGCTTAGTAATAGTTTCTATTTTAATATTATAAATATCTATATTATCTTCTTTTATAAGATGTAGAAGAAGGTCTAAAGGGCCTTCAAACTCATCTATCATAACCTTATATTCCATAATTATTACTACCTTTTGTAACCATTATTTGATTCTTGTATTCATTATAAAAACGTATCATTTCTTTAGAGAAGCCTGATGTCTTAATTACCTTATCCATTTCTCTAAAAGCTTTTAGAATTTCTTCCATCATTTTTTCTGAGTCAACATACTTTCCAGATATAATCTTACCCATATTATCCTGTGTAGTTTCATAATAACCAACATTATTATTAAAAATATTTATGGTCTTTGTATTAACATTATCTCCATCAGTTTTTTTAATAATTAATGAAAACAAATCCTGAGAATTACTATCACATTTTAAAACTCTAAGAGTATAAGTTTTTTTATTTACATCTTTAGATTCAGTATTAAAATAATTTTCCATTTAAATCACCTATTTCTATAATAATTATAACATATTTGAAACTTATTTGAAATATATGTTATAATTTGATTGGTGATAAATTTGAAAAAATTTAATATGATTGATGAATCTTTCATTTGTGAAAATTGTGGGAATGAGGTTAAGCCATTAGGATATACCGCTAGGGATCATTGCCCATACTGTCTATGTTCTAAACACGTTGATATAAATCCGGGAGACAGGTCTAACAAGTGTAAAGGATTATTAATTCCAATTGGTATGGAAAAATTTAAAGATACTTATAAAATTATATATAAATGCAATAATTGTAAAGAGGAACACAAAAACATAATGGCTAATGATGATGACATGAACAAAATTATTGAAATATCAAAAAAAGACTAGTTTAATAACTAGTCTTTTTACTTTTTATTAGTAAAGCAGCAACATAACCATTTTCACATTCTTGATAATGTTCTTTTACTTCAGCTGTAGATAATTTTGTTTCAAGATCATAAAGTCTTGAAATTGGATCCAAATATTTTTTATCACCATTTACAGCGGCAGCACTAACAAGGCAGCTCTTACCATCGCTAATAACCTTTGATAATAACTTACTTGTTTGTTCATCATCAACATTCATAATAAAAGTTGAAATACCATTTGGTTGTTCAAAATCTTCACTAGTAGATACTAATTCTTCAGCATTATCACTCTTATAACTATTTATACCGTTTTCTTTAATGAATGGAGATATTTGTTTACTTAAATATCCTTGCTCATATAAACAATACTTAAGCGTATCAACGTTATTACCACCAATTTCAACTACGTAACCATCACCTAAGTCTAGGTTTTCTAATATTTTAGGTACAGCTTTATTTAATAGTTTTAATTTATTCTCATACCATCTTAATAATTCTTCGGCATGGTAATTCAAAATATCCATTGGCATTTCTTTTAATCCGTTAGCTTGAATATAATCTTTAGCTATTTTTAAACAATATTCGTTTGTCATCTAATTTCCCCCTCTTCGCTTTTTATAGCGAGCGATGAAAATAATACCATATTTAAAATAAAAAGTCAAATTATTCTTTATTTTGTAATTTTATTGTATCAACATTGTTTATTGCGTCAAATCTTTTTGATATCTTTTCCGTAGTTACATGTATATCACTTGCATCACGACTTACCATTTCAATACTTCTAGATAGTTTATCCCATCTTTCTTTATATCTATTAAAGTCTACTGATAACTTATTCAATTCTTCATGAATTATACTTGTGTATTTATCTTTTTCTATATTTTTTATTACTAATTCTATAGTTGTTAAAGTACTCATTAACGTAGTTGGTGATGCTATCCATACCCTCTTTTTATATGCATAATCAACAATGTCTGGATGATATGCATTTAACTCTGCAAACAAAGCCTCTGCTGGTAAAAACATAATAGCTTGGTCACTTGTAACCCCATCAATAATATACTTAGTAGCTATGGCATCAATGTGTTTCTTAACGTCTGATTTAAACTGTTTTTCAGCTACCTGTCTTTCAGAAGTTGAAGCACTTTTATCAATCATTATACGATAATTTTCAAGTGGAAACTTAGAATCTATTGCGATTGTTCCCAATGGTTCTGGTGCAAAAAGAACACAGTCTGCAATAACACCAGTATTAAAAGTATATTGT
>CAZBUA010000019.1:0-3954 GCA_964494975.1 uncultured Muribaculaceae bacterium | reverse complement strand
TAAAGACTACTATTATCTGTAACTATAGAAGTTAAATTATCATTATTCTCTCCAAACACACTTACTAAAATGTGTTTTAAGTTTACTTCACCAAATATTCCTCTAGTTTTCTTATCAGTTAATATTGATTGAAGAGATACAATGTCAGTTGACAAACTATCAATCTTCTTTTGTGCCTCATCTATCTTAGACAATCTTTCTATTACAGAAGTAAAAGTCTTGTTTGTTTTTTCAAAGTTCTCATCTAATCTTTCATTAACCCTATCATTTATTTGCGTTAGTTTCCTATCAACACGCTCATTCAACTTATCAAAATCATTATTTAATGATTCGTTCAAATCCCCTTTAAATTCTCCTAGTTCCTTTACAACACTAGTTTCTAACCTACCTAACCTTTCGGTTATGTTGCTTTCATTAATATTTTTAGATATTGAAAATATTATTAATATTACTATTAATACTAATAGTCCAATAATTATGTATTCCATTCTTATCCTCCTAACGTACTATCATTATATCATTTTTTTATTTAATATGATTACTTTTATTAAATATTTCTTCAGTTCCCCCATTTATGCTATAACACTTATATCCTAAGGCATTTAATATTCTACTACAAGACGCACTAACCTCTCCATGAGAACATAATAAATAGTACTTGTCATTTTTATTCATGTACAAATCAGGGCTGTTTAACAATTTAATCCTTGGAACATTAATACTACCAGTTACGTTTTGATCCCTATATTCTAGTTCGTTTCTAACGTCTATTATGTTTGCACTTTTCTTAACTAAATCATATGAAACATACATTTTATCACCATTTTATTATATGAAAAAAAGTACCTTGAGGTACTTTATTCAAAGAAGTCATCAAACATGTCATCATCGTCTGGTTTATCTTTCTTATTCATTATTTTATTTATTTCATCTACGTTCTTATAAACTTCTTTATTAGTCTCTACCTTTGGAGTTTCTTCAACCACTGGTTTTGATTCTTCTATCTTTTCTTTAGCATCGTCAGAATCATCATCATCAGTTAAATCTTCTAAATAATCGTCAAACAAATCATGTCCTTGAGGTTTATTGTAAGAAGAGAAATCAATCTTGCCAGCATTCTCATTAACAGCTGACAAATCATTATCTGCAGTGTCTACCATTGGTTCTTCTGAAGCTTCTTTCTCATTATCTTTTGCTTCATTGTCATCCTTTTCTTCAGCTTCTAGCTCAGCAATCTTAGCATCAATTTTCTTTACTAAATCATCAATGTTAAGTTCCGGCTCAGTTGGTTTTGTGGGTTCAACTGGGCTTTGTGGTACTGCAAAAGGATTTGGTGAACTCATATTAGGCTGACTAAAAGGATTTGCATTCGTAAATGGATTGGTATTTGCAAAAGGATTATTTGTATCAAAAGGATTTTGTGGAGAATTAAACAACTCATTTCTCTTTTCTTCCTTCTGTTTCTTTACAAATTCTCTAATATCAAATAATTTTAAAGGTTTTGGTTCATGAGTTGGTAAAGGCAATTTTTTTACATCAGAGTTTCCTTTGCCGTAACCAAAATCAAGTTCCCAGAATCCTGGAATTTTTGTTTTTAATGGAGGAAGTCTATGTTTTATTATAAGTATCTCTCCTGGTTTAAATCTTTGAAGCTCGGTAACAGTAATTAATGGCCTTGTCTCTTCTTTTTTGTCCTTACCTACTTTTACTATTTTATCTCCACATAACTTACTTATTTCTTCTAGTGCTGATAACTCACCAGTTAACAAGTAAATTTCCACAGTTACCACGAATAGTTTCTGCATCTTCTTTACCATATGTTTGAACAAGTCCTGCAAAGTTCTGAATAATCATTGTCATTCTTATCTTTCTAGAACGTGCAGCGGTTATCATTGTAGTTATATCTTTAAACTTAGGCATGTTCTGAAACTCATCTATTAAGAAATTTGTTCTTATTGGAAGAGATCCTCCATGTCTTTGCGCTACTGAAATTAATGACTCATAACATTGCTTTACAAATATGGTTGCAAGTGCATGATACGTAGTTTTCTCATCTTGTATTATCATGAATACGGCAGTCTTTTTCTCACCTATCGTTTCCATATCAAAATCACTTCTTGATAACATTTCAGACAAGTTTTGAGTAACGGCAAAAACCTTAATCTTTTGTTTTAATACTGAGTCTATTGAGTTTTTTGTTTCTTGAGGAGCATTAATAGTTCCTAAAGCATTTATTGCTGCAGGAGATGCTGGATCTTTCATCTTAAAGTATTCTTTTAAATACGTAGAAGATCCTAATTTTTCATCACCAACTGTCATCATTAAATTGACAGTTGAAATACTCACCTCATCTTCTGGTGCATCTTCAAACATTCCTAAAGACAAACCAGTTAAGAAGTCTGATGCCGCATTGGTCCAGAATGGATCATCTGATTTTTCATCAGTTGCTATATTAATAGACATATCGTTTAATAATTCGTTAGCCTTATCCTTATTTCCTTCTTTATAATATTTATAAGGCAAAGTATAAGGATTCCAACAACTACCACTTTGTGGTTCACGAAAGTTAACAACTATTACATCATAACCTTTTTCTTTTAACATTTGAGCCGTTGTATCATATATCTCACCTTTAGGATCGGTAATTACCATTGACTCGCCAGCTTTTGCTAAAACGCATATTTGTTGTAATAAAATACGTCTTGTTTTACCAGACCCAGTAGCTCCTATAACTAATGAATGTGACTCACCATTATCAACGTAAACCAAATTTTTCTTCATATCATATACTAAAGGAAAGCCAGCTGCCGTAGCTTCTTTAGCTTGTATCTCTACTGGCTCAACATCTGCAAACTTTTTATATTCTTCTTCCTTTGCAAACCTACCAAATCCTTCTTCTTTCTTTCCCTCTTTAAATCCAAAGCCTTTTTCTCTTTCAAAAAAGTAAGAAGATAAACTTGCTAGTATTATAACTATTGATAATAACCAAAAGAAAATAGTATATCCTGTATAAGGTGGGAAAAACGCTTTTATAAAATTAAATGTGAAAGAAAAACTTGTCTCTTCTGTAGCATGATATAAGTTAACAACACACAAAGCTACCACAAAAAGCAATAATAAGGATGCCCATATAAATGCAATTATGTCTTTTTTATCAGCCCTAAACTTTAATTTCATAATAACCTCCAGTTAAATTTACTATCTAAGAAACATTATAGCAAATAAATTACATATTTGCTATATTTTTATTAATAATCTAGTTTATTCTTTTTATATTTTTTATAAAATATACTTATTGATACTGTAAGTGCTATAACAATAATGCTAATTACAAATATAATAACACCAGTCTTTATTTTTTTCTTTGTTTCAATATTTTTAATGGTATTTGTTTTATTTTCTTGCAAAGTATCCTTGCTTATCTTTAAATATATTGACTTATCTGACTCAGTATTTTCATTAAACTTCCATGTATAAGTATTTCCTTCTTTTTCATCAGCATTGTCTTCTGATGCAGATACTGGTAATTCAACATTTATGTTAACATCTGTAACATTAAACGTTTTTTGCGTGGTTGGAAGAGAAATTTTTTGATTACCAACGCTTTGAATTACGTAATAATCATCATTTTCTTCACAGCTAATACTATCATATAAATATAGTGAGAACAAATTATTTCCTAAGGCTTCACAAATATTTTCAGAATTTCTTGTAAAAGTCACAGCACTCTGAACATTTCCATTATTAAAACTATAACTATATCCTTTATAATCAATAGCGTTTTTATAATACTTAATAACGTTATTTGCATATGTCTCGGGTGACTTACTTCCAGCAGATGTTTGATTATTAAAAGCTACTTTTATACTTTCATCAAAAGTATAATCATAATTTATTTTAATGTTAGCGTCAACACTACACCCTGTTAAAAACGTAAACAAAACAATTAATGTT
>CAZBUA010000018.1:5560-11223 GCA_964494975.1 uncultured Muribaculaceae bacterium | reverse complement strand
AAGATGGAAAATTAATTCCAGTTACTGTTGTAGAAGTTGAACCTAACGTTGTTACACAAGTTAAGACTACTGAATCTGATGGATATGATGCTATACAGTTAGCATTCGATACTAAAAGAGAAAAGTTAAGTAACAAAGCTGAACAAGGTCATCTAGCAAAAGCTAATACTGCTCCTAAGCGCTTCATAAAAGAGATTCGCGGAGTAGATACTAGCAAGTATCAACTTGGTCAAGAACTTACTGTAGAAGTTTTTGAAGAAGGTGAGATGGTTGATGTTACTGGAATATCTAAAGGTAAAGGATTCCAGGGCGTTATTAAACGTTATCATCAATCAAGAGGTCCTATGGGACACGGATCTCAATATCATAGAGGTGTTGGATCATTAGGAACAATGAGACCAATGCGTGTTTTCAAAGGTAAGAAATTACCAGGACACATGGGAAATGTGACAACAACTATGCAAAACTTAGAAATAGTTGCTGTAATACCTGAAGAGAATGTAATCTTAATTAAGGGAAACGTTCCTGGTGCCAATAAGTCTTTAGTTATCATCAAGTCTGCTGTTAAAAAAGGAAATGTTAAGAATGCGAAGGTTGAGTTAGTATCATATATTACTGAAGAACCAAAAGCTGAAATAGCAGAACCTGAAACAGTACCTGAAGTTAACGAAGCATCACAAGAAAACGCAGAATAATATATGATAATGAAAAAAATTATTTATACTTGTGATGAGAGGAGGAACTAAAATGCCAAAAGCAGAACTTTTAAACATAAAAGGTGAAAAGATTAAAGACATTAAATTAGATGATAACATTTGGAAGATTACTCCAAATGATCAAGTGGTTTACGAGCAAGTAAACTTAGCAATGGCTAACTCAAGACAAGGTAGCCACAGCACAAAAAATCGTAGTGCCGTTTCTGGTGGTGGAAGAAAGCCATGGAGACAAAAAGGAACAGGTAATGCCCGCCAGGGATCTACTAGATCACCACAATGGGTTGGCGGTGGAGTTGTATTTGGACCAAATTCAAATCAAAACTACACTAAGAAAATGAATAAAAAGGAACGTCGTTTAGCTTTAAGATCAGCTTTAACTTATAAAGTGAGTGATAAAGAAGTTATCGTTGTTGACAAGTTTGATACAAAATCTAATAAGACTAAAGATATGTTAAAACTTCTTGAAGAATTAAAAGCAACAGGAAAGGTTTTAATAGTAACTACTGAATTAACTGAAAACGTAATTTTAGCTACTAGAAACATAGCTTCAGTAAGATTATTACTAGCAAATGAACTTAACACAATTGACGTTTTACATTGTGATAAATTAATAATTACAGAAGACGCTGTAAAATATGTTGAGGAGGTGCTTAAATAATGAAAGATATAATTAAGGCACCAGTCATTACTGAAAAAGCTTCAAGCATTTCAGCAGATGGTAAAAAAGTAGTATTTAAAGTTGCAAAAGATGCAAACAAAGTACAAATTAGACAAGCAGTAGAGAGTGCTTTCGGAGTTAAGGTTACTAATGTTAACACCGTAAACGTTCGTGCTAAGAAGAAAAGAGTAGGTCGCTACGAGGGTATGACAAAAGCTTATAAGAAAGCTATTGTTACACTAGCAGAAGGTAGCAAATTAGACTTAAGCTAATAAGGAGGAAAAATAATGCCAGTTAAAAAGTTCAAACCAACTACAAATGCTAGAAGACAAATGAGTACTTTGGTTAACGATGAAATAACTAAAAATACTCCTGAAAAAAGCTTAGTAGTTAATAAGAAAAAAACTAATGGACGTAATAACGTTGGCCGTATTACCGTAAGACATCGTGGTGGCGCTGAAAAGCGTAAGTACCGTATAATTGATTTCAAAAGAGATAAGTTTGATGTAACCGGTAAGGTAGCAGCAATAGAATACGATCCAAACAGAAGTGCTAACATTGCACTAATCAACTATAAAGATGGAGAAAAGAGATACATCATTGCTCCAAAAGATTTAAAAGTTGGTGACATAATTGTTAGCGGTCAAAACGTAGATGTTAAGGTTGGCAACGCAATGCCAATTATGAACATACCGGTTGGTACCGTTATTCACAATATCGAAATGAGACCAGGAAAAGGAGCACAACTTGCACGTAGTGCTGGATCAAGTGCACAAATTCTTGGACGTGAAGAAAAATATGTTTTAATAAGATTAAGAAGTGGTGAAACAAGAAAGATATTAGGAACTTGTATCGCTACAATAGGTGAAGTTGGAAATGCTGATTTTGGATTAGTAAGTTTAGGTAAAGCCGGACGTACTCGTCACATGGGAATCAGACCTACCGTACGTGGTTCAGTTATGAACCCTAATGATCACCCACATGGTGGTGGTGAAGGTAGAGCTCCAGTTGGTCGTAAACAACCAATGACACCTTGGGGTAAACCAGCACTTGGTAAGAAGACTCGTAATAATAAGAAAGCTTCAACTAAGTTAATCGTAAGCCGTAAAAAATAATGGAAAGGAAGAAAATGTAAATGGCAAGAAGTATTAAAAAAGGACCTTACGTATTTCCTAGATTGTTAACTAAGGTTCAAAACTTAAATAAAGATGGAAAAAAAGAAGTAATTAAAACTTGGTCACGCCGTTCAACAATATTTCCAGATTTTATCGGTCACACTTTTGCAGTTCATAATGGTAAAGAATTCATTCCAGTTTATGTAACAGAAGATATGGTTGGACATAAATTAGGAGAGTTCTCACCAACTCGTAAATGTGGTGGACACGGCGAAAGCAAGAAGTAATAACTAGAAGGGAGATACTAATATGGAAGCGAAAGCAATTGCAAAGACAGTTCGTATTTCCGCTTTAAAATCTCGTTTAGTTATGAGGTTGATAAACGGAAAGAACGTTAGTGATGCTATGGATATATTAAACAATATGAACAATAAAGCAGCACGTGTAATACAAAAAGTTTTAACATCAGCAGTAGCTAATGCTGAAAACAATCATAATCTTGATAAAACTAAGCTTTATGTTAAAGAAGCTTACGTAAATGACGGACCTGTTCTTAAAAGATCAGTTCCTGATTCAAGAGGAAGAATAGCTAAAAATGATCACCGTACAAGTCATGTAACAGTGGTTGTGGCAGAAAGATAATATAAGGAGGAAAACTAATGGGTCAAAAGGTTAATCCTGCAGGCTTAAGACTTGGTATTAACAAGGATTGGACTGCTAAATGGTATGCACCAAGTAAAGATTTCTCTAAAACACTAGATAATGACATGAAGATTCGTAACTTCTTATCTAAGAAGTTAAAGAATGCTGCAGTTTCTTCTATAATTATTGAAAGAAGTAGTAAGAACACTGAAATTAAAATCAGTACTGCAAAACCAGGAGTTGTTATTGGACACGGTGGTGAAGAAATCGAAAAATTAAAAAGCCAAATAAATAAATTAGTTGGCGAAGATGTTCAGATTTCCATTATGGAAGTTAAGAACCCAGATATGAATGCTCAATTGGTAGCTGATAATATAGCTAGTCAAATAGAAAATAGAGGATCATATCGTATGGCTCAAAAAAGAGCTATTAGAAACGCAATGAAGGCCGGAGCAAAAGGAATTAAAACTTTATGTTCAGGACGTTTAAACGGAGCAGAAATTGCTCGTAGCGAAGGCTATAATGAAGGTACAACACCTTTACATACATTAAGAGCTGACATAGATTATGCAACAGCAGAAGCTAACACTACATATGGTAAGTTAGGTGTTAAGGTATGGATTTATAAAGGTGAAATACTTCCTTCAAAGAACAGAGGAGGTAATTCAGATGTTAATGCCAAAAAGAACTAAATATCGTAAGCCTCACAGAATTTATTATGAAGGAAAAGCTAAAGGTAATACCGAATTACATTTCGGTGAATATGGTTTAATGGCAAAAGAAGGAGCTTGGATCACTGCTCAGCAAATCGAAGCTGCCCGTGTTGCTATGACTAGGTATATGAAACGTGGCGGAAAAGTTTTCGTTAACATCTTCCCACACTTATCATTAACTAAGAAACCTTTGGAAACTCGTCAAGGTAAAGGTAAAGGTAATCCTGAAAGCTGGGTTGCCGTTGTAAAAGAAGGCAAAATTATGTTTGAGGTATCAGGTGTAGATGAAGCTACTGCTCGTGAAGCATTAAGACTTGCAATGCACAAACTACCAATTAAATGTAAGTTTGTAACTAAAGAAGATGGTGGTGAAAAAAATGAAGGTTAAGGAAATCAGAGAGTTAACCACTGAACAAATCGAAGATAAGATAAAAGAATATAAAGATGAAATTTTTAATTTACGTATGCAACAAGCTACCGGAAATTTGGAAAAGCCTTCAAGAATACATGAATTAAGAAAAGACGTCGCTAGAATGAAAACCATTATAGCTGAACGTCGTGAAGCGTAGGAGGGTTTACTTATGGAAAAGGTTAAGCATGAAGTAATTGGTAAAGTTGTAAGTGCAAAAAATGATAAAACCATTACTATTATGGTAGAAACTTACAAGAAAGATCCAAAATATGGCAAACGTGTTAAATATTCTAAGAAATATGCAGCACATGACGAAAATAACCAAGCTAAAGTTGGAGATATAGTTAAAGTTGTAGAAACTAAACCAATATCAAAAACAAAAAGATTTAGTTTAGTAGAAATAGTAGAAGAAGCCGTAATTTTATAGGCATTTTACAAAAAAGAAGGAGGATTTATTATGATTCAACAACAAAGTCGTTTAAAAGTTGCTGATAACTCTGGTGCTCGTGAACTAATGGTTATTAGAGTCCTAGGCGGAAGCAAGGTTAAAACCGGTAATATCGGTGATATCGTAGTTGGAACAGTAAAAAAAGCAACTCCAAATGGTAATATTGAAAGCGGTAAGGTTGTAAAAGCAGTTATCGTTAGAAGCAAATTTGGAATGCGTAGGGATGATGGTTCATATATCAAGTTTGATGATAATGCTTGCGTTATTATTAAAGATGATAAAACACCAGTTGGAACAAGAGTTTTAGGTCCAGTAGCGCGTGAATTACGTGATAAGGATTTCATGAAAATTGTATCACTAGCAAAAGAAGTGCTATAGGCATTTTAAGGAGGAAAAATCATGAGTTTAAAAATTGGAGATAAAGTAATTGTTATTGCTGGTAAGGACAAGGGAAAAGAAGGAAAAATCATCGCTAAGAAAAATGGTAAGGTTGTAGTTGAGAATATTAACATGGTAAAAAAACATGTTAAACCTAACGGACAAGACCAAAACGGTGGAATCATTGACATGGCAGCACCATTAGATGCATCAAATGTTAAGGTTATTGCTGATTCTAAAACTAAGAAGAAAACCAGTATAGCAAAAGAAAATGACAAAGAAGATAAAAAAGCTAAAGTTTCTAGCAAGTCAAAAAAGAAATTAGACTAACCTGGAAGGAGGGTAACTATGAACAGTTTAAAGGAACAATACAATAAGGAAATAATTCCTGAATTAACTAAAAAACATAATTATACTACTGTCATGGCTGTACCAAAGCTAGAAAAGATCGTAGTTAATATGGGAGTTGGAGACGCAACACTTAACAGTAAGTTAATGGATGCTGCAGTTTCAGATCTTGAAAAGATAACAGGTGCTACACCAGTTATTACAAAAGCAAAAAAATCAGTTGCAGCCTTCAA
>CAZBUA010000018.1:0-5550 GCA_964494975.1 uncultured Muribaculaceae bacterium | reverse complement strand
ATTGGATGTAAGGTTACACTTCGTGGAGAAACTATGTATACTTTCCTAGAAAAACTTATTAAGATCGCACTACCTCGTGTACGTGATTTTAGAGGTATTTCCGCAAAAGCATTTGACGGAAGAGGAAACTATACACTAGGAATAAAAGAACAAACCATATTCCCAGAAATAGTTTATGATGAAGTAGTAAAAGTACGTGGAATGGACATTGTTTTTGTTACAACAGCAAAAACAAATGAAGAAGCATTAGACTTATTAAAAGGATTTGGTTTACCTTTTAAAAAGTAAGCAAATAGGAGGAATTTAATGGCAAAGAAAAGTATGGCCGTAAAAAATCAAAGACCAAAGAAATTTAAAGTACAAGAATATACTCGTTGCAACAGATGCGGTCGTCCACATTCAGTAATGAAAAAGTTTGGTATCTGCCGTATTTGTTTCAGAGAATTAGCATACAAGGGAGAAATTCCTGGTGTTAAGAAATCAAGTTGGTAAGATAAAGATACAGGAGGGAGGATTCATATGTCAGTAACAGATCCAATCGCAGATTTACTTACGCGTATTCGTAATGCAAATCAAATGCGTTATAATGAAGTTGTTGTACCAGCATCAAATAATAAATTAGAAATAGTTAAAATATTAAAGGATGAAGGATACATCACAGATTACAAAGTACAAAAAGAAGAAGTACAAGATAACATTGTTATTACTTTAAAGTACGGACAAAATAAAGAAAGAGTAATATCTGGATTAAAGAGAATATCTAAACCAGGTTTACGTGTATATGCTAAAGCAGAAGAAATTCCTATGGTATTAAATGGATTAGGAATCTCAATAGTTTCAACATCTAAAGGAATCATGACTGGTAAAAATGCTAGAAAAGAAAACCTTGGTGGAGAAGTGTTAGCATATATATGGTAATTCAAACGAGGAGGGACTAAAAGATGAGTCGTATTGGAAATAGAGTTTTAACGGTTCCAGAAAACGTAACCGTTACAGTTGAAAACGGACAAGTCACTGTTAAAGGACCTAAGGGTGAATTATCATTAGAGATTAACCCTAACATTAGTGTTATGGTAGAAGGTAACGAGATAAAAGTTACTAGAAACAGTGAAATAAAGACAACAAAGCAAATGCATGGTACTACTAACTCTTTAATTGAAAACATGATTATAGGAGTTACAGAAGGTTATGCAAAGAGCTTAGAGATAATTGGTGTTGGTTATAGATTTAACCCAAAAGGTAAAGTTCTAGAAATTAACGCTGGATACTCACACAAAATTGAACTAGAAGTTCCAACGGGATTAGAAGTAAAAGCTACTAGCGCTACTGAAATTACCGTAAGTGGAATAAGCAAAGAAGCAGTAGGAAAGTTTGCTGCTGAAATAAGAGAAGTTAGAAAGCCAGAACCATATAAAGGTAAAGGCATTCGTTATGCTGGTGAACATATTCGCCGTAAAGAAGGAAAGAAAGCTTCTAAATAATAGGAAAGGGAGATTATTACAATGATAAAAAAGACATCACGTAATGAAGCTCGTGTAGCTAGACATGCTAGAATTAGAAATAAGATTAGCGGAACTAGTGAGTTACCAAGATTATGTATATATAGATCTTTAAACAACATAAGTGCACAAATCATTGATGACGTTAATGGTTTAACAATAGTAAGTGCTGCATCAAATGATAAAGATTTAAAAATTAAGAATGGTGGTAACGTAGAAGCAAGTAAGCTTGTAGGAGCTGCAATTGCAAAGAAAGCAAAGAAAGCAAAAATTAGTAAGGTAGTATTCGACAGAGGAGGATACTTATATCATGGACGTGTAGAAGCTCTAGCAGAAGCTGCACGTGAAAATGGTTTAGAATTCTAAAAGGAGGGTAACTAAATTGGAAAGAAGAAATAGTAAGCCACGTGAAAAAGAATATAACGAAACAGTTATTTCAGTTAATCGTGTTACAAAAGTTACCAAAGGTGGACGCCGTCTTCGTTTCGCAGCTACTGTTGCTGTAGGAGATGGAAAAGGAAAGGTTGGCCTTGGAACTGGTAAAGCAAATGAAGTTCAAGACGCAATTAAAAAAGCTACTCAAAACGCAACTAACAACATTATTAAGTTAGATTTAGTTGAGGAAAGAACAGTATCCCATGATGCAATAGGTTCTTCAGGAGCAGCAAAGGTTTTAATTAAACCTGCTAAGGCTGGTACTGGTATTATTGCTGGTGGATCAGTTCGTATGATATTAGAGTTAGCTGGTGTTAAGGACATAATTTCAAAATCACTTGGATCAAATACAAAAATCAATACCGTAAGAGCTACAATGAATGCTTTAAATAGTCAAAGATCAGCAGAACATATTGCTGAATTAAGAGGAAAGACTGTAGAGGAGATTTTAGGATAATGAAGTTACATGAATTAAAGTATAACGAAGGTTCTAAAAAGGACGTTAAAAGAGTAGGTCGTGGTTCTAGTAGCGGTACTGGAAAAACAAGTGGTAGAGGACAAAAAGGACAAAACTCAAGATCAGGCGGAGGAGTTAGAGTTGGATTTGAAGGTGGGCAATTACCTTTATACAGAAGACTACCAAAGCGTGGATTCTCAAATGCTATGTTTAAGAAAACATATGCAGTTATAAACGTATCAGATTTAAATGTGTTTAAAGATGGTAGTGAAGTAACTCCAGAATTATTAAAGGAAATGGGAATTATAAAGAAACAGTTATCAGGTGTAAAAGTACTTGGTAATGGTAAGTTAGAAAAGAAGTTAACTGTAAAAGCAGACTTATTTTCAGAATCAGCAAAGGAAAAAATAGAAACTGTAGGTGGAAAAGCAGAGGTGATTTAATATGTTTAAAGGCCTTAAACAATTATTTTCTGCCGGCAACAAGGATATAAGAAAAAAAATCTTATTCACTTTATTAATCTTGTTTATATATAAGATTGGTACTACGGTTCGTGTTCCTGGAACAGAAAATATTACACAAGATTTAGGATTTTTGGAACTATTAAACGTAATGGGTGGTGGATCACTTAAAAACTTCTCAATATTTGCGTTGGGAGTAACTCCATACATTAGTGCGTCAATTATAGTTCAATTATTGCAGATGGATATCATTCCATACTTCTCTAACTTAGCTAAAGAAGGTTATACCGGAAGAACTAAGTTAAATAAGATAACAAGATATTTGGGAATTGCTTTAGCATTCTTACAAGGATTAGTAATGTCATTTTCATTCCTTGGAGATAACGCTACTGCAATGGAATACTTAAGAGTATCATTGATTCTAACCGCAGGAACATGTTTCCTATTATGGTTAGGAGACCAAATAACTCAAAAAGGTATTGGAAATGGAATATCAATTCTTATTATGGCTGGTATATTAATAAGTACGCCAAACATGATGAGTGATGCATATGGAGCTTTTGTTACGACGGGAACAACTCAAGAAGTAGCATTAGGTGTAACTAAGTTCGTATTATTCCTACTTGTATATGTAGCAATTATTGTTGGTGTGGTATTTATAGAGAAATCTGAAAGAAGAATACCAATTCAGTATTCTAACCGTACATCAACAGCATATGGAGCTAAACAAACATACATTCCGTTTAAGTTAAATTCAGCGGGTGTTATGCCAGTAATATTTGCTTCAAGTTTAATATCCATACCTTCATTAATAGCAACATTCTTGAAGAAGGATTCATTCTCATTATTCGTAAATAGTTATATTAACTATAATACGGTAACTGGATTTATATTATATTTATTACTAATAATATTATTTACTTATATTTATACGTTTATGGCTACTGGTTTAAAACCAAAGGAGTTAGCTGAAAACCTTAATAAACAAGGTGGATACATTCCTGGTGTAAGACCCGGGACCGAAACTAAAAACTATTTAAGTAAGGTACTTTCAAGAACAACGTTCTTAGGAGCAATATTCTTAATCATAATAGCAGGGCTTCCAATTTTGGTAGCTAACATAAGTAGTTTACCTACAACCGTAACGGTTGGTGGTACTGGATTATTAATCGTGGTTGGTGTTGCGTTAGAAACGTATAATCAAGTTGAAAGTCAATTATCAGCAAGACAATATGAAAGGGGTTACAGAAAGTAATGAAGAATATTATCTTTTTAGCGCCTCCTGCCGCAGGCAAGGGAACGCTATCAGAAATGCTAGTAGAAAAATATGGATATGGTCATATTTCAACAGGTGATTTATTAAGAACAGAAATAAGTAATGGAACAGAAATAGGAAAGCAAGCTGAAAGTCTTATGAAAGAGGGAAAGTTTGTTTCAGATGATGTTATTATTGAACTTATTTCAAACCGTATAACAGAGCCTGATTGTGTTAATGGATACATCTTAGATGGTTTTCCAAGAACGCTAGTACAAGCAGAAAAATATGACGAGTTATTAAAAACACTTAACAAGGACTTAGGCATTGTAATTTATATTGACATTGATAAAGATATGGCAATGAAAAGAGCATGCTCAAGAATTACTTGTCCAAAGTGTGGAAAAATATATAATAAGTATTCTGAAATGAAGCCTAAAGAAGAAGGCATTTGTGATGATTGCAAAGTAGCACTTACTTCAAGGGCCGATGATAGTGAAGAAACCTTTATTAAGAGATTTGATGAATATGTTAATAAGACAATGCCTCTTTATGATTATTATAAGAATAAAGGAGTATTAAGAACGGTTAAGGCTTATGAAAACAAGTTTGATACGTTTGATGAAGCTGTTAAAGCTTTAGAAGGTTAATTAATGATAAGTATTAAATCAGAAAGAGAAATAGAGTTGTTGGCTGTTGCTGGAAACATTGTGTATCAAACACATCAGCATTTAAAACCAATGATTAAGCCGGGCGTAAGTTTGTTAGAACTAGATGCGGAGGCTGAAAGGTTTATCTTAAGTAAGGGAGCAACACCATCTAGCAAGGGATATGAAGGGTTTCCAAACGCAACTTGTATATCGGTTAACGATGAGGTTGTTCATGGAATTCCATCAAACAGAAAATTAAAAAATGGTGATATAGTATCAATTGATATGACCGTTGAGTATAAGGGATATAACGGAGATTCCGCTTGGTCTTATACGGTAGGAAACGTAAGCGATGATATCAAGTACTTAATGGAACATACTGAGAAAGCATTATATGAAGGGATTAAACAAGTTAAACCCGGTAATAGAATTGGTGATATCGGTTGTGCTGTTGAAAAATATGCAAACGCTCACAAACTAGGAATAGTAAGAGAGCTATGTGGTCATGGGATTGGAAATGATATTCATGAAGATCCAGACGTTCCTAATTATGGTAAAGCTGGTACCGGACCTATTCTTAGAGAAGGAATGGTAATAGCTATAGAACCAATGTTAAGTTTAGGAACTGATGATATAGTAATTGAAGATAATGATTGGACCATCACAACGTTAGATGGAAAGCCTTCCGCTCACTTTGAGCATACGGTTTTAGTAACAAAAGATGGTTATCAGATATTGACGGGAGAGTGATTTGAAGTGGCTAAAGAAGACGCTATTGAATTTGAAGGAAAAG
>CAZBUA010000017.1:6421-11407 GCA_964494975.1 uncultured Muribaculaceae bacterium | reverse complement strand
TAAGCCCAATCACCAACTACATAATCATATTCATCAAAGTAATCAGTACACTTAGAAATAAACTCATCTTTATTATAACCATCTTTATAATTTTTAATTATTTCATAATTATTTTTCTCAGTTGAAACATTTTCCATATGTCATACCTCCGTATGATTAGATTATAGCATAATTTTTAGTTTATTGGCAAACTATATGACTGATTATTACTCGTTATATAATTTGGTATCGATCCCTTAACAACCTTTAATACAACTGGTATTTCAGAAGTTAATTTAACATCTTTAGAAGAATATGGAATAATTGTTCTTTGAGTTACTTCTACATATATGTATATCTCTATTAAAGCACTATTTATTCCATAGCTACTAACACGAGTTTTTATATCAAGACTAACGTTACCTGAATATTTAATTTTAACGGGAATTTTAGGCCCAGAATCCGCTAAAAAAGCATTATTAAACCCAATTCCTAAAGGGACTTCATACATCACTCCATGCTTTATGTTTTTATCTTTAACATTAGTATACATTTCTTCCGGTAAATTTTTACCTTCCTCTACTTCTTTTAATCTCTTGCGTACGTTTTTAGCAACTATTAACATAACATCATTAATAACACTAGTATTAAAATCAATACTTTCTATCTCACCATTATTATTAGTGGTAATGCTATACAAACTCTCACTATTTATCTTTTTATTTACTTCTTTTAATCCAGTACTTCTTAATACTTCTATACCAACTCTTTTAGTTTGAACAACTGCGTAGCTCATAATCGTTGGCATTATCTTCTTATTAAGAATTGATAGAAGAATAAAGCTAAAGAGCAATGTAAAAAAGATTATTAAAACATAAATATTTTTAAGTAACATTTTTATTTTATCCATATTATCACATAATAATATATGAAAAAACATGATAAAATATTTTTATCATGCAATTTTATTTCAATATAATTTTTGTTATTACTAAATATGTGCACGCTGCTAATATTAAAAGTATTAGTACTATTAATAAAGCTTTTTTCTTCTTACCCTTAGTACCTAGGCTTTTAGTTAAGGTACTAAAATCTTCAAAATCATTTTTTGTAAACATGTTTGAATCTGTATAAAAGGTTTTGTCTGCCTTTACTAGAGTCTTGTTAATGTCATTTGTTATGGTGTTAGTATTGGTATCAGTAGTAAGGCTTGTTTCTCCAGTATCAATATCAAACGATGTATCAATAGGATTGGTAACAATCGTGTTTTCTTCTCCCTTAAGGTCAGATAACATATCAAGAGCATCGTTTGTATCTTCATCTTGCTTTTGAATGGCCATGGTGTTGATTAATTCCTCTAACTCTTTTTCATCTTGTTCCATGTTATCATAGTGATCATCATATTTTTTATTTCTTCCCTCAGTAAAAGCTATGTACTTTTTCTTTTCTTTAGCTTCTTCTATGAAAGCTCTTTTATTTTTAGCTTCGTTAATTATTTCATTAATATCATAAACTTTTTCTCTAGTTCTATCAAAACCTTGAGAAGTGTTATCAACATCAACATCTTCTATAGAATAATTCTTTAAGGTGCGGTATTGTCTTGTGTCATACTTATCATCTAACATGTCTTTTAGTTTGTTAATGTTAATTTCTTTAGCACTATCAATTACCTGCATGTTTTTATAGGAAGTATCTCTATATATATCATCATATACATCCTCATATAACTTGGTGTTCTTAGATGTACGATCATACTTTTTATTATCATCAGTTTGATATTTATCCATTCTAGATTGCATGAAAACACCTCCGTACTTTATATAATTAATAATAGCATACTTTACATTTTTTGAAAAGCATTATTGTTTTTTTTTATTTATGTTATATAATTATATATACGGAGGATAATATGAAATTTAAAGTTAATAGTGATACTTGTATTGGATGTGGAGCTTGCCAAGCTATATGTGATGAAGTATTTGAAATATCAGACGAAGGTTATGCAGTTGCTAAAGATGAAGAAGTAACTGATGAAGACGTTAAGGAAAAAGCTGTAGATGCCATGGAGGGTTGCCCTACCAGTGCTATAAGTGAAGAAAAAGAAGCTAAATAATTATTTAGCTTCTTTTTTATTTATTATTTATTGCCATGTTATATAATTGTTTTACTTCTTTAGGAGATAGCATTCTACTTTCTCCCGATTTTAAATTGCCTAAAGTTAGAAATCCAAAGGCTTCTCTTTTTAATTTAAGGACTTCATGATCTATCTGCTCAAACATCTTCTTAACCTCATGATTTTTACCATCATGAATGGTTATTTCAACAATTGAAGTTTGACTCTTTCTATCCATTTTCTTAAGTTTTACTCTTGTTGGGTAAACCTTTACTCCATCTATCTTAACACCTGTTTTTAAAATTTTTATTTCGTCTGGTGTTACAATACCTTCTAACTTAGCTACATAAAACTTATCTATCTTACTTTTAGGATGCATCATAAGATTAGCAAACTCACCATCATTAGTTAGTAATAATACTCCAGTAGTATCATAGTCAAGTCTTCCTACTGGATATATTCTACTTTCAGTATCAAAGAAATCTAGTACCGTTTTTCTTTTTTTATCATCACTAGTGGTACATACTACGCCTCTTGGTTTATACATTAAATAATACTCTTTTTCTTGATGAGTTAGCATATTACCTTCCACTGATATCTCATCACCAAACGTAGCTTTAGTACCTAGTTCTGTAACTGTTACACCATTAACAGATACCTTACCTTTTTTGATTAGTTCCTCAGCCTTACGTCTTGAACAATATCCAGCTTCCGCGATTAATTTTTGTAATCTTTCCATTATTTATTCACCTTCTTTATACTCTTATGATTCTTCATAAGTTTTTTTATTCCAACACCCCTAAAGGCTATTGTAGCAATAGATTTATCAACCATAACAACAACTCCTGGTCCATAAGTATCATGAACAACGTTATCACCCACGTTTAAACCATTATCAGTATTAAACATGTTGTTTTTATTTAGCTTAGATACCATGGTCTTCTTTTCTGGTGCATCTAAACACTCCTTATCAATTTCACTAATAAACCTACTAGGCATGTTCACACTAGTTCTACCAAAAATGGTTCTCTTTAAAGCATTAAGTAAATAAAGCTCTTTTTTAGCTCTGGTTATGGCTACGTAGCATAATCTTCTTTCTTCCTCAATACCATCTTGTTCCTCAACACAATTAACGTGCGGGAAGATGTTCTCCTCTACTCCTATTACGAATACATAAGCAAATTCAAGTCCCTTAACCGCATGAATGGTCATCAGGGTAACCTTGCTTTCATCATCATTTTTTTGATCATTAACATCACTTACCAAACTAACTTCATTTAGAAAGTCTTCAAGAGAAGCAATACCACTTTCTTCTTCAAAAGTCTTTGTAATAGATTTAAACTCATCAAGGTTTTCCAACCTTATATCAGCTTCTAAAGTATGTTCACTTTCTAGCTCTTTTTTAATGCCAGAGCGTTCCAATACCATGTCTATTGTTTCCGTAAGACTTAGCTGTGCACTTTCTTCTTGCATCTTAAGTATTAAGTTCTTAAACTCTAGTTCCTTGCCCTTATCAATACTTTCAAACATTGAAGTTCCGTTTAAAACGGCATCCATACTTATGTTATCAATGGTTTTAGAACCAATTCCCCTTTTAGGATAATTTATCGTTCTTAGTAGTGACACATCATCCTTAGGATTATATATTAATTTTAAATATGCTAATAAATCTTTTATCTCTTTTCTTGAATAAAAAGCAAAAGCCCCAACTATACGATAAGGAATACTTCCATTTAAGAAAGCTTCTTCTATCGTTCTAGACTGTGCGTTAGTACGGTATAATACCGCCATCTCGTTTAATGAAACACCATCACTCTTAAGCTTTTTTATCTCTCTTAAAACGGTAGCTGCCTCATCTTTTTCATCAGTTGCTCTTAAATACTTTATCTTGGTACCTTCTTCATTATCGGTCCACAATTTCTTATCTTTTTTATTAATATTATTCTTTATTACGCTGTTAGCGGCTTTTAATATTGTTTTGGTAGAACGATAGTTTTGTTCTAACATTACCACGTTAGCATCCTTATAATCTTTTTCAAAGTTTAGGATGTTCTTGAAGTTAGCCCCTCTCCAAGAGTAAATTGATTGTGATTCATCTCCAACCACACAAATATTTTTATACTTGGCACTTATCATTTTGGATAACAAGTACTGAGCTTCATTAGTATCTTGATACTCATCTATAAATACGTACTTAAATATTTCTTGATAAGATGCCAAAACTTCTTTATATTTAGTAAATAAAACTATTGGTAAGATTAATAAATCATCAAAATCTAAAGAATTATTTCTAAGCAAAGCTTCTTGATATTTTCTATATACCTTACACGTAATATCACTAATTTCATCATGCACTATGTTAGCATATTTATCTGGTGTTACCATCTCATTTTTAGCAGAACTAATCTGATTTTTAACAAACTTAGGATTACACCTGTTAGCATCTATATTCATTTCTTTTAAAATCTTTTTTATAAGCGTTAGAGAGTCATCAGCATCTATGATGGTAAAGTTTTTTTCAAATCCTAACCTTTCATAATTTTCTTTTATTATTCTAAGTCCGAATGAGTGAAAAGTTGATATTTGAATTTCATAACCAACACTACCTACCAAATCAATAATTCTCTCTTTCATCTCTTTAGCGGCTTTATTAGTAAAGGTAATAGCAACTATGTTCTTAGGGCTAACACCCTTTTCTTTTATTAAATAAGCTACCCTAGTTGTTAAAACACTAGTCTTACCAGAACCTGCTCCAGCAATTATTAGAAGTGGTCCATCACCTGCCAAAACGGCTTTACGTTGCATTTCGTTTAAGTAATCTAAGTTCATAATTCCACCATCTTCCGTTAGGTATTATTTTACCATATTAAACAAATAAAAAATACAAACAAATA
>CAZBUA010000017.1:2843-6411 GCA_964494975.1 uncultured Muribaculaceae bacterium | reverse complement strand
TTGGTTTTCAAATATAGAAGATAAAGATTTAAGAAAATACAAACAAATAGAAATTTATAAACTTTTTTACCAGAGTGTAAACACATCACATAATAAATCATTAAGAATATACTACTACTGTAATAAGGAGGAATTATGAAAAAAAGAATCATTATATTGATTTGTCTATTAGTAGTTCTCAGTACTTTCTTATTTATATTTATGAATAAGAAAGATAATGAAACTAATAATGAGCTTAAAAAGGTTAAGGTGGCAGAAGTTGCCCACACGATATTCTATGCTCCAGCTTATTCTGCCATAAGTAAAGGGTATTTTGAAGAAGAAAACATAGAAGTTGACCTTACCCTAGCAGCGGGTGCTGATAAGGTTACCGCAGCGGTACTATCTGGTGACGTAGACGTTGGTTTCTGTGGTAGTGAAGCTACCATATACGTATACAATAGTGGTGAGAAAGATTATTTAGTTAACTTTGCAAGATTAACTAAAAGAGATGGATCATTCTTAGTATCAAGAGTTAAGTATGATAACTTTACTTTAGAAGATCTAAAAGGTAAGAGTGTTGTTGGTGGAAGAAAGGGTGGAATGCCTGAGATGACGTTTGAATGGGCTCTAAAACAAGCTGGTATTGATCCTAAAAATGATTTATCTATTGATACTAGTGTTGCCTTTCCAGCTATGGAAGGAGCTTTTATAGGGGGTAATGGAGATTTTGTAACTCTGTTTGAACCAAATGCATCTAACGTAGAAGCTCAAGGTTTAGGATACGTTGTAGGATATGTGGGTTCTTGGGGTGGAGAGGTACCATATACCGCTTATAATGCTAAAAAGAGCTACATAGAAAGTAATGAAGAAATTATTGATGGATTTACTAAAGCCATTAATAAAGGTTTAAAATACGTACAGGAAACTGATTCTAAAGAAGTAGCTAAAGTTATCTATGAATACTTCCCAGAATTATCTTTAAACGAACTAACAAACATAATAGAAAGATATAAAACTAACGACGCTTGGCCTACTAGTTCAGAAATAACAAAAGCGGATTTTAATCATATTGAAGAAATAATGATAAGTGCTGGAGAGTTAGATAAAAAAGCCCCATATGACAAATTAATATATCAAGGTAAATAATGAATGAACTCTTAGAAATAAAAGAGTTGTCAAAAAATTATTTAACTAAAAAGCAAGTCATATGTGCTCTTGAAAATATAGAATTTTCCGTACATGAAAAAGAATTCATCACCCTAGTAGGGCCATCCGGATGTGGTAAGTCTACAATCCTCTCAATAATTGGTGGTCTAGAAGATAAAAGTGGAGGTCATGTAATATTTAATAATAAAATTACCGTTGGATACATGTTTCAAGAAGATACATTATTTCCTTGGCTTAATGTTTTAGACAATTGTTTATTAGGCTTAAAAGTACAAAAAAAGATAAATAAAGATAACGTATCTTATGTTAAATACTTATTAAATAAATATGGATTATCAGAATTTGAAAAAAGTTATCCAAAGGAATTATCTGGTGGCATGAGACAAAGGGTTGCTTTAATAAGGACACTTGCTATAAAGCCTGATATCTTACTTCTGGACGAACCTTTTTCAGCTCTTGATTATCAAACAAGAATAAACGTATCTGATGATGTATATAAGATAATAAAAGAAGAAGAAAAAACTGCTATTATGGTCACTCATGATATAGGTGAGGCCATAAGTATGGGGGATAAGGTAATCGTACTTAGTAAGAGACCAGCTATTGTTAAAAATATATATAAAATAGAAATGAAAGATAAAACAAGTCCTAGTCTTAATAGATATAATCCAGAATTTAATACTTATTATAATCTTATATGGAAGGATCTAGATCATGAAGATGAATGATGAGTATAAAGCTTTTTTAAGAAAGCAACGATTATCAACAGTAAAAATAATATTATTTCAAATTTTAACACTTATACTGTTCATAAGTATATGGCAGATACTGGCTAACGCAAAGCTTATTAATACTTTCTTATGTTCTAGTCCTAAAAAAGTAATTGAAACAATTATTATGCTGTGGAAATCTAATGATTTATTCACACATGTTTGGATAACTTTAAAAGAAATACTAATTAGTTTTTCTCTTGGTACCTTAATTGGAATATTAGTAGCGGCATTATTGTGGTTATTTCCAACACTGTCTAAAGTTTTAGACCCATATCTTACCATTTTAAATAGCTTGCCAAAGGTTGCATTAGGTCCAATAATTATCATATGGGCAGGAGCTAATGAGAACTCTATAATCTTAATGGCATTATTAATATCTGTTATATCAACAATAATTAACGTTTATGTTGGTTTTGAAAATACTAATAAAAACAGAATAAAATTACTTAATAGTTTTCATGCTAATAAATTTCAAATATTTACTAAGGTAGTATTTCCTAATAATATAAACATAATAATTACCTCTCTTAAAATAAATCTAGGGATGACCTTTGTGGGTGTTATTATGGGAGAATTATTAGTATCCAAAGCAGGATTAGGTTATCTTATTAACTATGGATCACAAGTATTTAATACTAATCTTGTAATAACTGGAGTCTTCTTACTTTGCATCCTAACAAGTATTTTATATTTCATACTATTATATATAGAAAAAAAGATTAAAAAAAACAACTAGTTCATTAATTTGAACTGGTTGTTTCTTCTTTGTAACAGTCATCACTTTTAATATTATCATAGGTGTAAGTTGTTCCCTGTACTTTTATTTCTTTAGACCTTAAATTCACACAATTACTAGCTTTTAATTTCAATAATCCAGAATTTTCTAAATCATCCAAAGTAAAAGTTATCTTTTCCCCTTTTACCAAGTTGTTTGCATAATACTTTGCAGCGTATAATTTAGAAGCATTTTCTATTTTGGTACTTAAAACATCACTATTTACTTCTTCACTTTTAGTAATTTCTTTAGACATGTTAGGAACCACAATAGCAATTATTACTCCTAGCAAAGCAATTACCGCTAATAACTCAACTAACGTAAATCCTTTTTTATTCATCTTTGGCACCCTCTTTTTCTAAATCTAATCCTGGTTCTGGATTTAAAGTATAGTCAGCTCTATCTCCTCTTAAATAAGCATAATAGCCCGCTGCACCAATCATTGCAGCATTATCAGTACAGTAAGTTATGTTAGGCTTTAAAAGCTCTATATCAAGCTCTTTACAAGCTTTATCAAGAGCATCTCTTAATCCTGAGTTAGCTGATACTCCTCCAGCCACTAATAATTGTTTAACATCATACTCTTTTATTGCTCTTATTGTTTTTTTAACAAGAATATTTACAACTGTTTCTTGAAAAGAACAAGCTAAATCTTCTTTGTTTATTTCATTACCTCTTTGATGTTCATTATGAACAAGATTAATAACAGCACTCTTAATACCACTAAAACTAAAGTCATAAGTATCATCATCTTTAGGAGCTGGTAAATTATATGCATGTTTACCCTGATGAGCCATCTTATCCATCATAGGACCACCTGGGTAAGGAATACCTACCACCCTGGCAACCTTATCATAAGCCTCTCCTATTG
>CAZBUA010000017.1:0-2833 GCA_964494975.1 uncultured Muribaculaceae bacterium | reverse complement strand
TCTAAAGTACCTCCTATTCTGTTAAAATGATATTCTTTATCCATATAAACAAGTTCGGTATGTCCTCCTGACACTACAAGGGCCATTAATGGAAATTTGAAATCTCCAACAAACTTATTTGCATATATATGTCCTGCCATATGGTTTACTGGTACTAATGGTTTACCAGTAGCGAATGATAAAGCCTTAGCAGCTTCTATTCCAATTAGTAATGATCCGTTTAATCCAGGTCCATAAGTTACCGCTATGGCATCAATATCGTTAAAAGTCATGTTAGCTTTCTTTAACGTTTCTTCAAATACCATGGTTATTGCTTGAACATGCTTACGGCTAGCTATTTCTGGCACCACGCCACCAAAGTTTTTATGAATATCTATTTGAGACAAAATAACCGTTGCAACGTCAACATTTCCGTTTTTAATAATACTGCAACTAGTTTCATCACAACTACTTTCTATCGAAAATATATAAGTATCTTTCAATTATTTCACCTCCAAATCTAACTCCATCAATAATCCATCTTCATTGTTATAATAATTATTCCTTGTTGCTACCACTTTAAAGCCAATAAGTTCATAAAGTTTAGTAGCGTCTACATTACCTTTTCTTACTTCTAAAGTAACATTCTTACAATTACCTTTTACATCATTTATAACCTTGCTAATTAATTCTTTTGCATATCCTTGTCTTCGATATTCAGGAATAATTATTACATCTATTATTTCTGCCCTGTCATATATTACAGAATAAGTAATAAAACCAATAATCTTATTATTTATTTTATATGTATAGCATGAAGAAAAAACATCTAAATTAAATTTATAATTATCATGTAATAATAAACCTATATTTTCAATATCTTTTATATCTTCTTCATTATACTTACTTATCACTTTTTTTCTCCGCATCTATTTTTTTCATGTAAACAGGTTCTGCAGCATGTGGGTTTATACTCTTAGTACTTAATGCATAATTAACTACTTTTATATAATCATAATCATCTATTATTTTAATTTTAACGTTATTATTTTTGGATAATGCATTATTTAATAACTTAACAAAATTATTATCATCAAAAGATACAATGGTAATATTTTTACCGTTAAATTGTTTTATATTATCTAAATCAATATAATCTTCTACATCTTCTTCATCATATATTCCAACGTATGAAGTGGTATCTTTATCGTATATAACTGATATTACAACATGATTATCATCATGCAATGATAAAGCTTTTAACGTTGTTAATTCATATAACTTTTTACTTAGAGTCCATGCTATAGTTTTAGATATTGTAACACCTACCCTAACTCCGGTAAAACTTCCAGGTCCATTAAGGACTAAAATATTATCTATATCGTATATTTTATTACCCGTTTTATTTAAAATATTTACTATCTCATTCATTAAAAAATTAGAATGTTTACTATAAGAATCTACATTTGATACAAAAAGAAGAGTATCATTACTGACTAGCGCAACTGATAAGCTTCTTCTAGATGAATCTATAAATAAAGTTTTCAAAGTACTTCCTCACATAAGTCTTCGTATTTGCTACCATACGGAATTATTGTTAAAGCTCTTTTTTCTTCACCAGTTATCTTAAATCTTATTTCTAGTCTCTCTTCTGGTAATTCGCTTTCAATCATGTCAGCCCATTCAATAATGATAACACCATCTTTTTTCATATATTCTTCTAATCCCAATTCAGAAGTATCACCTTCTAAACGGTATACATCCATGTGATATAAATTCATTTCACCAGTTGTGTATTCTTTTATTATGTTAAACGTTGGAGAAGTAACGTTGTCTTCAATACCCAAAGCACCCGCAAAACCTTTTGTAAATACTGTTTTACCACTGCCTAATTCTCCTATTAAACATATAACCATATTATTAAATTTTTCAGATTCAAAGTTTTGTGCCAAAACAATTGTATCTTCTTCAGAGTTTGTTACTAATTTATATTCCATTTCAATCACCATAATTATTATAGCAAAAAAAAAAGTTTTATATCAATATAAAACCACTTTTTTTCAAAATGTTACAAAAAACGTAAAACTAAATATGTATAATGTAAAAAAATTATGAATTATATTCTAATAATTCTTCTAATTTTATATATTTTTTTAACAATTCATCATTAATCTTCTTGTATTCATCATAATCTGATGAAACATTAATTTTACTTATTAATAAAGAAATAATATCTCTACAATATAAATTTATAATCATATACATCACCCAAGAAGATTATAAAGTATTTAACTTTGAAAAATAATATTAGAAATTTCTCATATATCTTGTAACAGACAAATATATTAAAATCTTAATTGAGGGGTGGTATTATGGCTTTTGTTCCAAAATGTACGAAGCAAAAAGAGCCTGCAGGCTATAAATCACTGTACATAAAAGAAAAATTAATTAAAGAAATAGATAAAATTGCAAAAGAAAATAATACTTCTTTTAATAACGTTATTATTTCTATGATAGAACAATGTTTATATAAGAAGTAGATGTTGTTTTTTTGTTACCTGATAAAAATAATAGTTATATATGATAAAAAGATTACTTAAGTAATCTTTTTTTAGACACAAAAAAAATTGGCAACTTCCTATTTTCGCTTACACTATCGTCGGCGTAAAAGTGCTTAACTGCTGTGTTCGAGATGGGAACAGGTGTATCCACTTTGCTATCGTCACCAATTTATAATAGAGAAATAATTCTCTGAAAACATGATAATACGGTATTTAATCAAATTAAACATAGGGTTAAACTCTCGATCTATTAGTACTAGTCCGCTCAACGTATCACTACGCTTCCACTTCTA
>CAZBUA010000016.1:0-11621 GCA_964494975.1 uncultured Muribaculaceae bacterium | reverse complement strand
ACCTTGGAGAAAATCAATATCATCACTTAATTTCATCTTAACATCTAACGTATGGCAGCAAGATCATAATGGTTTTACCCATCAGGATCCTGGCTTCTTAGACCACATAGCAAATAAGAAGGTAGACGTTGTAAGAATGTATTTACCACCAGATGCCAACTGTTTGTTATCTTGTGTTAACCACTGCTTAATGAGCAAGGATTATGTTAACGTAATAATAGCTTCTAAGCATCCTTCTTATCAGTGGCTTAATATGGATAGTGCCATAAAACATTGTACTAATGGTATTGGTACGTGGGACTTTGTGAGTAATGATTCTAATCCGGATTTAATTATGGCTTGTGCTGGAGATACTCCTACGGTAGAATCTATAGCGGCTACTAAGATATTAAAAGAATACATACCTGATATAAAAATTAGGTTTATAAACGTTGTTGACTTGATGAAGCTTGATTCAACAACTAAACATCCACATGCTCTTACTGATGAAGCTTATGATGAATTGTTTACTGTGGATAAACCTATAATATTTAATTTTCATGGGTATCCAACTCTTATTCATGAACTAACTTATTTTAGACACAATCATAATATAGATGTTCATGGATATATCGAAGAAGGTACCATAACAACTCCTTTTGACATGAGGGTAAAAAACAAGATAGATAGGTATAACCTGGTAATATCTGCTGTGAATAAATTAAACATTGGTAATATAGCTGATAAAATAAAGAGCGATATGGAAAATAAATTACTAGAACATTCAAATTATATTGTTGAGCATGGTGAGGATTTAGAAGAAATAAGAAATTGGCAATTTTAGTTGCTAATTTCTTAATAGTTTTGTATAATGCTTATATAGAATATGGAGGATTTATGAAGAAAGTATTAATGAGCGGAACCCTGTTAGTTTGCATGGTAATGCTATCAGGATGCGGAAGTAAAACACTTACTTGTACAGATGAAGTAACTTCTGACGGTATGGGAACCACAACTACAAAGGTTGAATTAACATTTAAAAAAGATAAGATTAGTAAGGCTAAAACATCTGCTACTATGGTAGTAGAAGATGCATATAAATCATATATTAGTTTTATGAAATCATCATTAGAAAGTACGCTTGAAAATCAAAATGGAGTTACTTATAAAGTAACGGTTAATGATAACAAATTAGATGCTGTAGCTGAATATAATATTAGCAAGCTAGATAGTGATACTACTATTTCAGGAGCTAACCAAAGCTTATCATATGATGATGCTAAAAAGTATTTTGAAGATTCAGGATATACTTGTAAATAAGTATATCTTTTTTTGATATTTATGTTAGAATATGTTTATGAAAAGGGATGATAGTATGAAAAAAGTAGCAGTTATAACTGGTGGTAGCAGAGGAATAGGTAGGGCTACCGCAATTACTTTTGCGAGTCATGATTATGATTTAGCTATTAATTATGTAAGTAATGATAATGAAGCAACATCATTAAAAGCATATTTACAAGAAAATTATGATGTTGATGTCTTATTAATAAAGAAAGACGTTTCCGAAGAACAGAATGTTAAAGAAATGTTTGATGATATAATTAAACATTTTGGTAGGGTTGATGCACTTGTTAATAATGCTGGAATAGCAATTGATACACCAGTGGAAAGTAAGACTGTAGATAATTTTAAGAAGACGTTAGGTGTTAATTTAATAGGGCCTTTTTTAACGTGTAAGTATTTTGGATTATGGATGAAAAAGGAAGGATATGGTTCAATAATAAACATATCTTCTACTAATGGTATTGATACTTATTATCCATATTCACTAGACTATGATGCATCAAAAGCCGGATTAATATCTTTAACTCATAACTTTTCTTCATATTTATCACCAGAAGTAAGAGTTAATGCAGTAGCACCTGGATGGGTACGTACAGACATGAATAAATTATTAGATAAAGATTATGTAACCGAAGAGGAAAAAAAGATATATTTAGGACGTTTTGCAGATCCTAGCGAGATAGCTAAGGTTATATACTTTTTAGCAAGTGATGATGCTAGTTATGTTAATGGGGAAGTAATAAGAGTAGATGGAGGAAGTAATCATGAATAATTTATATGGTGTTGAAGATAGTATAGTTACGTTAGTAAATGAGGCAGAAAATAAATTATCTAAAGAATTTGATGCTGTGGATAAATTATGTGAATATAATAGTTTAAGGGTACTTAACGCTTTTCATAATAATAATATATCAGAATCACATTTTAATAGTACTAGTGGTTATGGTTATGATGATTTAGGTAGGGAAGCTATTGAACGAGTATTTGCAGAGGTGTTAGGAGCAGAAGATGCGTTGGTTAGAAATCAGTTTGTATCTGGGTCCCATGCTCTTTGTGTAGCTTTATTTTCATATTTAAGACCGGGCGATTTAATGCTTAGTATTACTGGTACTCCGTATGATACTTTACATGAGGTAATAGGAATAGAGGACAATGATAGCTCTTTAAAATCATTTGGTGTTAAGTATGATCAAATCGAGCTTTTAAATGATGATTTTGATTATGACAAAATAAAAGAATACATAAGTAATAACAAGGTAAAATTAATTGAGATACAAAGATCTAAGGGATATTCTGTAAGAAAGAGTATAACTATTGATAAGGTTGAACGAATAACAAAATTAATAAAAAGTATTGATAAAGATATAATTATTATGGTTGATAATTGCTATTGTGAGTTTGTTAATGAAAAAGAACCAACAATGGTAGGAGCAGACGTAATGGTTGGTTCATTAATAAAAAACTTAGGTGGCGGTATTGCTCCAAACGGAGCTTATATAGCGGGAAAAAAGAGACTGATAGATTTGGCTGGAGAAAGACTTACTTTACCTGGAGAAGGAAGAGAAGTGGGCCCAACTCTTGGAATAAATAAAAGTTTGCTGCAAGGAATTTTTTTGGCACCTTCAGTTGTTGCTTCTGCATTAAAAACTGCTATTTTGGCAAGCAAAGTTTTAGAAGACTTAGGTTATGAAGTGGAACCAAAATATAATGATGCGAGAGCAGATATTGTTCAGAATATAATCTTTAATGATCCTAATAAATTAGTTGATTATTGCGTGGGTATTCAGTCTGCTTCACCAATTGATTCAAATGCAAAACCAGAGCCATGGGACATGCCAGGATACACTGATAAGGTTGTTATGGCAGCAGGAACATTTACGCAAGGCTCATCAATAGAATTATCTTGTGATGGTCCAATGAGAGCACCTTTTATAGCATATCAACAAGGAGGATTAACATATCCTTATGGAAAGATAGCGATTATGAAAGCTGTACAGAAATTAGTAAAGAGTGTTAAGTAAACACTCTTTTTTTAAATAAGAATAATTTTTGTGTGCTATAATAAAACCGAGGTATGATTATGAAAAATAAAGGCTTAGTAATAACACTTATATTATCAATAATACTATTAATTACGCTAATTTATTTTAGTTATTTTTCAAACAAAATAATATTTAAAGATTTTGATAAAACCGTTAAAACCGAAGTGTTAAAAAAATATAAAATAAAAAAAGTTTATGTATGTTATGGAAATAATTTAAGGTGTAAAAAGATATCTTATAAAGTAAGTGGTAAGGTAGATATAAATAAGGTTGGAAAGTATGAACTTACTTATACCGCTACAAAAAATAAGAAAACGGTATCTAAGAAAATGATTGTTAATGTGGTTGATGAGGTAAAGCCCGTTTTAACAGTTGATGGTAGTCATGATAACGTTTGTCCTAATGGTAAAGAAAACGGAGTAATTTACAGTGCCACTGATAATTATGATGGAGATATAACTGATAAGATAGAGTATAAATTAGAAGAAAATAAAATAATATATAAAGTATCAGATAGTTCTGGTAACACCACTATAAAGGGGTTTGATGTTACGATAAAGGATGAAGAAAAGCCTAGTATAGTTTTAAATGGTGATAATACCATATATTTAGGAACGGGTTCTGAGTATAAGGAACCTGGTTATGCTGCTGTTGATACTTGTGATGGAGATTTAACTAATAAAGTAACAACATCAAGTAATGTTAATACTAATGCTGTAGGTAATTATGAGGTTATCTATAAAGTTTCTGATTCTTCTGGCAATGAGGCAACTGTAAGTAGGACTATAAAGGTGTTTCCTAAAAATAGCTACAATCCTGAGAATACTTCTTATAAAGTTATATATTTAACTTTTGATGATGGACCAGGTCCATATACTTCAAGACTTCTTGATACTCTAGCCTTATATAATGTAAAAGCAACTTTCTTTGTAGTGGGATATAAAGATAATTATAATGACATTATAACAAGAGAATATAACGAAGGGCATACGGTAGGACTTCATAGTTATACACACAAGTATGAAGTAATATATCAAAGCGTAGAAGCTTATATGAATGATTTAATGTTAATAAAAGATAAAGTTAAAAACTTAACTAATTATGATTCATACGTAATAAGATTTCCTGGAGGCAGCTCTAATACGGTTAGTAAAAGGTATAACGTTGGAATAATGACTACTTTGACAAGTAAGGTTAGTGAATTAGGTTTTAGATATTTTGACTGGAATATATCATCGGGTGATGCGGGAGGAACTACTTCTTCATACCAGGTTTATTTAAATGTTATTAATAATTTAAAAGAAAATGAACCAAATGTTATTTTAATGCATGACATAAAATCATATACGGTAGATGCAATTCCAAAAATAATTGAGTATGGTCTTGCAAACGGATACACGTTTGCGCCTCTTACTGTTAATAGCCCAGATGTACATCAAAAAGTTTTGAATTAGAGTATAAATGCAAATTATTAGATAATAATATAAGTGTAAATGTTTGTTAAAAGTTAAAAAAATATTACTACTCACCTTGACTTAATTTTAAAATAAATGTATCCTTATATATAGTATAGAAGGGAAGGAGATTAGAAATGAAAAAACAAAATATTGCAATAATAGGTGTTATAGCTTTTGTATTAGCAGTAGCTGTAGGTTATGCATTATTTAGTGAAACTATTACTATCAATGGTACGGCAACTGCAAAAGGAGATTTTGACGTAGAATTTACTACAATAGGTACTCCTACATGTTCAGGATATTCAAAAGACTGTACAGCAGATAACTTAGCAGTAATTGCAACTGATAAGAATAGTATAACTGTTACTGTTGATAAGTTACAATATCCAGGTGCATATGTTACAATTCCAGTAACTGTAACAAATGTTGGATCAATACCAGCAGTTTTAAAATCAATTACTGAAACTGGTTTAACCACTGATAGTACCGTTAAGGTATCTTATACTGGTATAGCAGCTAGTGATACACCACTTGCACAAAATGGAACAGCATCATTTAATGTAAAAGTTGAATGGTTAAGTACTTCTAATACTAGTTCAGAAAATGTTACTTTCTCAATAGCATTAAACTATAAACAAGTAGCAGCACAATAATATGAAATCAGCTATGCATTGCATGGCTTTTTTTATTGCATTTTTAAGAGTCTTATGTTATCCTTAATATGATAATAAGGGAGATAGAATGTGAATAACCGAATTAAAATGTCAAAGAAAAAGAAACGAATTTTTTTGATAGTAAACATTGTTTTGGGTGTTTATGTTTTGAGCATGGCTATCGGGTATGCTTTCTTTAGCGAGGCATTAACTATAAATGGTGTGGCAAGTACGGTTGATTATTATTCTGGAGATAATATTCCAATGACATTAAACGTGCTTAATCCCAGCAGTAATTTTTATACTACGGAGAGCAATCATAAGGATTATTTGGATTTAGAAAAAGAGACTTTTGATGGCACTACTTTAACGGTTTATTATCATAAATTGTTTGGTATTGTAATTGGTACAAAAACCAATGTTTATACAGCGTCATTTGTTAATGAAACAGTATTAGACTTAACTGATGGAACAGCTTCTTGTGAAATTACCAGTAACACTAGTGGTGGTGTTAAAAGTTGCTCTGTTACCGTATCACCAACGGTTGTTGGTCCTGGTGAAAGTGCTACCATAGCATTTACAATAACACATAATTTTCTTACAAGGCATAATAGTGATAACGTAACTGCAACAATACATTATAATTTGCAGGGACAAACAAAGACGTTTTATTTTATAGTACGTTTTGATCAAAACGTCAGTTAAAATTAAAAAAAGGGGGGATAAATATGAAAAACAAACGCAAACATAGAAATACTTTAATATTAAGTTTAATGCTGTTTACATACGTATTTTCTTTATCTATAGGATATGCCTTTTTTAATGAAGCATTAACAATAAATGGGGTTGCAAGCACGGTGGAATATTATGCAGGAACAACACTTCCAACAACAGCGGTGGTGTTGGATACTACGAACAATAGATATTATACACAGGACACCACAAAGAATGGTTTAAATTTTGGAGATGAAACTTGGTCTGGAGATACTTATACGTTGCACATAACTAAGTCTTGGGCAACAAGTGGTGGTGAAAGTACCATAAATTATTCTATTTCATTTACAAATCCAACAGTATTACCTTATACCGATGGTACGGTATCAACCGAAATAACATCAAATACTGGTAGTATGCTAAAAGATGCTACAACAACAATATCAACCACCACCAAAGTGTAACCATAACCATGGCATTTCATACTAATATAACTTGGCGTTACTATGTTGAAACCGCAAGAGCTACTATATCGTACACACTTCAAGGGCAAACAAAATATTTCTATTTCATCGTTACTTATACAACATAAAGGAGGGAAATTATGAAGAAAATAATTAAGCTAATCATTATATCATTACTAATATTATCTTCATTGGTGCCAGAGATGTTAGGCTTTTCCATTAAATTTGGTACTGATTACACGTACATAATTAAACCTCTTATATGGTGCTTTATAGGAATAATTATATTTGTTTTTTTTAGAAATGAATCAGTACCTTATAATAAATATAAAAATGAAGTTCAATTTTATGTGTTGGTAACATGTCTTTTATACTTTCTAATTTACTTCATGTTTGGATATGTAAATGGATTTGCTACAAATCCTTATGATCATTCTTTAAAGGGAGTATTATACAATTTATGGACTTTCTTACCGATGCTTATTGTTACAGAATATGCTAGATATTACATGATTAACAATTGTCCTAAAAAGCATATTATAATATCTGTGCTTTTAATATCTTTGGTATTTACTGCCATAGAAATAAATGTATTTAAATTCCCAATTTATTTTGAAAATATGTATACTTCCGCTAAATTTATAATGGAAACTTTTTTACCAACTCTTATGATAAGCTTATATTTATCATACGTATGTTACTTTGCGGGCTTTGAAATAGCAATAATATATTCTTTGTTGCCACAATTAGCTTTATTTATATTCCCAATATTACCAAATGTTAGTTGGTTTTTGTTAGCGATTCTTAATTCTGCAGTACCATTCTTCTCATATGTATTTATTAATTATAAAATTAATAAAATGGATAAGACTTTGGATAAAAGGGTTAACAAAACGGTTGGTATTAAGGGATGGATTGTTATGATTGCGTCAATAATATTAATAGTATCATTTGGTATTGGGTTGTTTCCTTATAAACCACTTGTTATTGCAACTAACAGTATGTATCCAAATATTAGAAAGGGAGACATAGTAATAATTGTGGAAAAAGATTTAGATAGTATTAAGGTAGGAGATATAATAAGGTATCAAATGGAAAACTATTATGTAGTTCATCGTGTTAAAGAAATACAAGAAACAGAAAGTGAAACTAGACAGTTTATAACTAAAGGTGATAATAACAACACTGTTGACTTATATCCTGTAAGCGATTACCAAGTAAAAGGTGTTATTAAATATAAAATCCCTTATCTAGGATACCCAACATTATTAATCAGTAAGCTTTTAAATACCAATGTTGAAGATACCGTAAAGGTTGGTACCGGAAAGTAATATACAAAAATTTACAATACCAATAATATTCTATTGAAATAGCTTGATTATTTTGATATAATTTATATGAGAATAGGATTGGTTGATATGTTAAAGCAGAGTAGATTCATAGTGCTTTTCATCACTATAGCAATAGGTATGACGGTTGGTTATACTATATATGATAAAACTATTACTACTGAGGAAACGGCTTCATTAGCAAATGATTTTGACGTTTCCTTTTATGAGGTTGGTAATATAATTGAACAAGATTGCTATGATACGAGTGCTAATATATCTGCTAATAAAAATAACATAACAATTAACGTTCCAAATTTATCCAAGGTTGGTTCTTATGCTATAATACCTATTACAATTAAGAATAATGGCAACGTAAAGGTTAAGCTTAAATCGTTGAGTGAGTATAGCTATAACATAAACAACGCAATAGGAGTTTTCTACTCTGGTATGGGAGCATCCAATGCTGTTTTAAATCCAGGAGAAACAAATTTATTATATGTAAGAATAGAGTGGTTAAGTAATGAAATTCAAAAAGAGTCTTCTTTAAGATTCTTAATAAAAATGAATTATGAACAAGTAATATAATTTAATTAAAATAAAAGGGAGGTATATTATGAAATCTAATGATAAAGCTAGTATGATGAAAAAAATATTTTTATCAGTTTTACTAGTATTAGTTTTAGTATTACAAATATCCTTCTTAAGTTATTTAGTTAAAGGATTAACCAATAAGAGTTCTGGTAAAAATACACTTATGGATTATACCTCTAAAGGAGATTTTGATTACAAAGTATATTTAAAGAGCAACGAATTGTTAACTGACGAAGAAATAAATAGTGAAAATGCTTATATATTAGGCTTAGTTGATCATATTTCACTAACATCTATATATAGATTCAATGGTACTGCTAAAACTAGCGTAACTGGAAAAACCGCTTTAATAGCAAGATTAAAAGTATATTATAGGGAATCAACTGATGCTAATAAGAATCCAAAAGTTTTAGAAAAGGAAACCACGCTAAAAGAAAACGCAATATCCTTTAATGAAACTAGTTATAGTGACATTCAAACTGCAGATATATATTTAGATGAATATTTAGAGGTATTAAATAAATTTCAAAATGAAATGAAATTATCAGTTTCTGGATATTTAGAAATATCTTCTGAAACTAATTTTGATGGTTTAGTAGCGGGAGTTAATTATACTGGAAAGTTTAGTAATACCGTTAAAATACCTTTAAGTAGTTCTGTGTTTAGTATAGATGCAAAATCCGCTGAAAAAAGTGGAAAGGTTTATGCTAACGATTTAGTTAAATCTAATTCTACAGTTAAGAGTTATTTAGTAATAGCAAATATTGCAATATTTATTGTGTTAATGCTATTACTTAGACAATTGTTCTTATTTACTAACAAGAGTGCTTATGAAAGAGAAATAAATAAGATTCTTAAAACTTATGATGACGTAATAGTAAATACTAAGACGGTAATTGATGTTTATAATTATAAGGTGATTGAAATAGAACAGTTTAAAGAAATACTTAATCTTTCAAGAGAATTGTTACTTCCAATAATAAATTATGAGTTTGAAAAGAACAAAGAGACTTGGTTCTATGTTATTAAAGATAATTTATTGTATAGGTATATTATTAATGCAGAAGAGTTAGAAGAATCACAAAATAGAAAAAAAAGAAATAAAAAAGGCAGATGAAATTAAAAAAGAATCTAATTTAGATTCTTTTTATTTGACATGGTTTTTATTAAATGATACAATAACGCTCAATAAAAAAGGAGTGGGATTATGAATAATAAAGCAATTGGTTCATCAAACATAGATAGTGATAGACTTAAGAAAAAAATAGAGGCTTCAAAAAAGAGAAGAGAAGCTCCCACTAAGTCTTCTAAAAGAAGAGAAAAACTTCTTCAAGAAATATTAAACAATAACGAAATTAGTTATATACATAATGAATATAAAACATATGAAGATCATATGGATGCTATAAACTTGAGACTTTATGATGAATATGTTGATGCTATAAGGTCAAGAATTATTATCATTGATAATAATATCGGTTCAAAAAAAGACATAGAATCCTGTAAGAACGAGTTAGTAATATTTAAATTAAGATTAGAGGAATTAAAAGAAGCTAACAAAGATTTAATTAAAAATCATGTTTTATCTAAAGAAAAGTAATTTTACTTTTCTTTTTAGTTGTTTAATTATTAAAAATGTATTATAATATTTCAGTAAATTGCTCTGTAGCCAAGTGGTAAGGCATCTGACTCTGAATCAGACATGCGCTGGTTCGAATCCAGCCAGAGCAACCATATGTGGCTCGTTGGTGAAGGGGTTTAACACACCGCCCTCTCAAGGCGGCATTCACGAGTTCAAATCTCGTACGAGTCACCATTTATAATTTAAAAGACTTTTGTCTTTTTTATTTTATACTTAACTTTAAGTATAAAATTTGATATAATTTATATGTTTAAGGAGACGCATAGCATGACTAATAAAGATTTAGCAAATTTAATATTCCCAAATGTTACTAATACCATTGAAGATTATAAAGCAATGTATCCAAAAAGAGAGTTGCTTGAAGGTGCAATCGTAACAAGATTTGCACCAAGTCCAACTGGTTTTGTTCATATTGGACACATATTTTCATCTTTTATAGCAAATAAGGTAGCAAAAGATACTAACGGGGTATTCTTTTTAAGAATAGAAGATACAGATCAAGAAAGAAAAGTTGATGGCGCTATAAATAATATCTTAAAAGATTTAGGAGACTATAACATAACTTTTGATGAGGGAATGATTAGTGAAACTGATGAAAAAGGTAATTATGGCCCATACTTGCAAAGCAAGAGAAAAGATATATATCATGCTTTTATAAAATATTTTATAGAACAAGGTATGGCGTATCCATGTTTTTGTACTAAAGATGAATTAGAAGAATCAAGGCACGCTCAGGAAATGAGAAAAGATAGAATTGGATATTATGGAAGATATGCAAAGTGTAGAAGGATTCCTGTTGATGATGCTTATGATAGAATTAAAAACGGAGAAAAATATATAATAAGACTAAAATCACCTGGTGATTTTGAAAAGAAAGTAATAATAAAGGATTTAATAAGAGGAGTTCTTTCTTTCCCAGAAAACGATATGGACATTGTAATAATGAAACAAGACGGACTTCCTACATATCATTTTGCGCACCTTGTAGATGACTATTTAATGGGAACTACTCATGTAATAAGAGGGGATGAATGGGTTTCTTCATTGCCGGTTCATATTCAATTATTTAGTATGTTAGGTGTATCTGCACCTAAGTATGCACATATATCTCCAATCATGAAGGATGATAATGGAATAAAAAGAAAACTATCAAAGAGAAAAGATCCTGAGTGTGCTATGAGATTTTATCATGAGCAAGGAATTCCGACTGAAGCGGTTAAATTATATTTAATGACTTTAGCAAACACTAACTTTGAGCAATGGTTGGATGCTAATAAGGATAAAACTATTGATGATTTTGAGTTTTCGTTTAACAAGGTAAGTAAGTCTGGTGGATTATTTGATATGGAAAAGTTATTAAATATATCAAAAAATTATTTATCAAAAATAAAAGCTACTGACTTT